>CAIYFY010000170.1 GCA_903925535.1 uncultured Bacteroidota bacterium
CCTTGACCAGTGTATCCAGCGCCTGATTGGCTTTATGAGAGAATTTGCGCATATCGCGCACTATAGAACAGAAGTGTCTGGATTTTTCACAGTTTTCTTCCACGCAGGCCAGTTCATCAAGTACCTGCAGCATAGGCTCAAGTTCTCTTTTTTTCCTGTTCAGAATAATTTGCCGCGATACCTTCCACATGTCCTTTTCTGCAGAATAGGCATCTTTCCGTTCGTTGGGGCGTTGTTCCCGGTAGATAAGTCCCCAGTCGAGCAGCGATCGCAGTGTCATGCTCGTATTTCCGGCCGAAATATCCAGTTCCGATCTTATTTCATCTGCTGTGAGCGGCTCCGGAGAAATCAGCAGCAGCGCGTGCAACTGCGCCATAGCTGGCGGAACACCCCAGCCGCTTGCCAGTCGTCCCCAGGATTCAATAAATTTTTGTTTGCCGAGCTGCAAATCCATTATCCGGTTGTTTGATTACTTCATCCACATAACAGCATATCAATATGAATGTTTAATACGTGTAATACAGGATTTACCACACAATAAAGTCACGTGTTACTGAAACATCCTGCACAAGGTGTGAATGATTGGCCGGTAACACCTATTTTTGCGGCTCATAAAGCACAAACAATCATGTTCATCGTCAATATTTATCTCCGCTTTGCCATTATCGTCGTCGGTATCCTCGGCGGTATTGCACTTTCGGTCTCTTACGGCTTCTGGTATGGTTTTCCCTTCTGGTTCACCGGCTTCATTATGCTGCTCGGATATATTTTCCTCGGAACCATCATGTCAACCAACCAGCTGCTCAGCCAGCAGCGTATCGAAGAGGCGGAGGCGCGTTTGAAACTTACTTTTTTCCCGAAGCTGCTGCTGGTAGGCTACAAAGGTGTGTACTATATGACCATGGGCGCCATTGCCATGCAGAAGCGCGACATGAATGCTGCAGAAATCTGGGTCAGGAAGTCGCTAGATGCCGGTTTGCCAACTGACAATGAGAGGGCTACGGCCTTGCTTCAGCTGGTTATGATTGCGGCCAACAAGAGCAACCTGAAAGGCGCACAGAAGCATTTCGCCGACCTGAAAAAGCTGAACGTAACGGAACCCATGCTCCGTGAACAGATCAAAGAGGTCGAAAAACAGCTTAAGATGGCCGGTGGTGCCACCATGAACCCGGCTACGCTGGCTATGATGGGTGGTCGCGGTGGCTTCAGGCCCGGTGGCAAGCGCCGGATGCCGCGCACCCGCTGATCAGATTCCGCCAATACATATATACTTGGTCTCCAGAAACTCGTCCAGTCCGTACCGGGAGCCCTCTCTGCCAATACCACTCTCCTTGACGCCGCCAAACGGCGCAACGGTGGTGGCTACCAGTCCTGTATTGACACCTACCATGCCGTATTCGAGGGCTTCAGCTACCCGGAAAACCCTGCTAACATCTTTTCCATAGAAGTAGGCTGCCAGACCATAGGGTGTATCATTGGCCATGCCAATCACTTCATCGTCGGTGTGGAAACGGGTCACCGGTGCTACCGGACCGAATATCTCTTCGTTCATGATATCCATTCCGGGCAGCACATCTGCCAGGACCGTAGGCTCATAGAATGTTCCGGTTAGCTCACGTCCTCCGGTAACAACCCTGGCACCATTGTCGCAGGCGTTGCCGACGAGGCGCTTCACTTTGTCGAGGGCTTCGTGGTTAATCAACGGACCGATATTAACGCCCCTTTCTGTTCCCGGACCCACTTTCTGATTTCTCACCGCCACCGTGAACTTTTCCAGGAAGGCATCGTAAACGGCATCCTGAACAAAAAGCCGGTTCGCACACACGCAGGTCTGGCCGGCATTCCGGTATTTGGAAGCGATGGCGCCTTCCACAGCCGCATCCAGGTCTGCATCGTCGAATACAATGAATGGGGCGTTTCCACCCAGCTCCAGAGAAATCTTCTTGACCGTTGCTGCGCTTTGTCGCATCAGCAGCTTGCCTACTTCTGTACTGCCCGTGAACGACAATTTCCTTACAACAGGGCTGTCTGTGAGAACTTTCCCTATGGCAGGAGCATCCATGCCGGTCACAATATTGAGTACCCCCGGGGGAATACCGGCCCTCAGCGCCAGTTCAGCCAGTGCCAGTGCCGACAGTGGTGTTTCTTCGGACGGCTTCAGCACCACTGTACAGCCGGCAGCCAGTGCAGGAGCCACTTTGCGGGTAATCATGGCGTTGGGGAAGTTCCACGGGGTGATGGCCGCAACCACGCCGACCGGCTGCTTAACCACCATCAGGCGCATACCGGGCATATGAGGAGGAATAATATCGCCGTAGGCCCGCTTGCCTTCCTCGGCAAACCACTCGATGAAAGTGGCGCCATACCTGATCTCTCCCCGCGCTTCAGGGAAAGGTTTCCCCTGCTCCAGCGTGAGCAGCATCCCGAGATCGTCGGCGTTCTCCACAATCAGATCGTGCCAGCGGCGCAGAATTCCCGCGCGAACGGTGGCAGTTTTTGAGCGCCATTCGGGCAGTGCGGCTTCTGCTGCCTGTATCGCCAGTGCGGTTTCTGCGGCGCCGCAATCAGCCACATGACCGATTGTCTCACCGGTGGCCGGGTTGGTTACCGGGAAGGTGTTTCCTGAAATAGCAGTTGTCCATTCACCATTAATAAAGGCAAGCTGACAGATCAGAGAAGAGTCTTTTATCATGATTTATTTGTTTGACCGCGCTAAGGTCGGAAAAAAATGGCGGTATTGTCTCCGCATTGAAATAGTGAAAATAAAAAGTATTTTTTTGAATATTGCCCTTCAATTCACTGATTCTGGTAACAAAACGGTTAAATCATTCAAACATGAAACAGAAAATACGAATCGGCATGGTAGGCGGTGGCCGCGGAGCATTTATCGGCGCCGTACACCGCATGGCAGCAGCACTCGACGGAGAGATTGAGCTGGTCTGCGGGGCATTCAGCAGTGATCCGGAAAAATCCATGGCCTCGGGTGCCGACCTCGGCCTGGCCCCCGACCGGTGCTATGCCACCTTTCAGGATATGATTCGACGGGAAAAAAGATTGCGCCCCGACAAGCGTATGCATGCTGTGAGCATTGTTACGCCCAACCACGTGCACTTCGCACCGGCCAAAATGGCCCTGGAAAACGGATTTCATGTGATCTGCGACAAGCCGGTCACCTTCAATCTGAAAGAGGCGCTTACACTGGAAAAACTGGTTGAAAAGACTGGCCTCGTTTTTGCGCTCACCCATAACTACACGGGCTATCCGATGGTTAAACAGGCTCGTATGATGATCAAAAACGGCGAGCTGGGTAAAATCCGCAAAGTGGTGGTAGAGTATCCGCAGGGCTGGCTCAGCACGCCCGCCGAACAGACAGGCAACAAGCAGGCATCCTGGCGCACTGATCCCGGCAAAAGCGGTATCGCCGGGTCCATGGGCGATATCGGTACGCATGCCGAAAATCTGGCCGAGTATATCACCGGGCTCAGGATCACCGAATTATGCGCCGATATCAGCATCTTCGTGCCGGGCCGGCAACTCGACGACGATGGCAACGTGCTGCTGCGCTTCGAGGAAGGTGCCAAGGGTGTCCTGCACGCCAGCCAGATATCTGCCGGAGAAGAAAATAACCTGAATATCAGGGTCTATGGCGAAAAGGGTGGTATCGAATGGCGACAGATGGAACCCAATACACTCATAGTGAAGTGGCTCGACAAGCCGACCCAGCTGCTGAGAACCGGCATCGGCCCGGTTTATCCGGAAGCACAGGCGGCAACCCGTTTGCCGGGCGGTCATCCCGAGGGCTATCTGGAAGCATTTGCCAATATCTACAAGAACTTTGCCCATTGTGTGCGTGCACACGAAGAAGGCCGCCAGCCTGATGCCGTGCACCAGGACTTCCCGTCTATCCACGATGGTGTGCGGGGTATGCGGTTCATTGAGCGTGTAATTGCCAGCGGGAAAAGCAAATCCAAGTGGGTCTCCTTCTGACGTTATACCTGCGGGACAACCGTGTTCACTACTGAAATTCGGCGTTCGCAAGTTCTTTTTTTGACGCATATCCGGAAACAGTTCCACAAAAAAAAGTTCAACAAAATATATTTTGAAATTAATGTTATTTCAAAATATTATTGTGATTTCAAAAAGTATGCCTGTTGGGCCCAAAAAGACATCGAAAAAAAAATCGGGTCTTTTTTGGGCCTTTTTTCTTCATATATAATTTGATTACACGGTATTGGCGATTCAATTCAATACTCGATTTCAAAATTTTATTTTTTAAAAATTGTGATAATTCAAAAAAAGTTAAACAAATTTGCGCTGTCGTTCGTTTAACGTACATCATTTTCGCAAACCAAAATTATTTCTATGGAATTGCTTTTCAACTCTTCAATTTTTCTCTTTTCCGGCCTGTCTGCAAATGATTATGTCGGTTTCACATTCTTCATCGGCTACATGGCGATGTTCGCGGCTTCTGTGTTCTTCTTCTTCGAGAGGCAGACTGTCGAGGGCAAGTGGAAGACTTCTCTTCTGATTGCCGGTCTCATCACTATGATCGCATCAGTACACTACTACTACATGCGTGACGTATGGATGACCACAGGAGCATCTCCCACCCAGTTCCGTTACATTGACTGGATCCTGACGGTTCCGCTGATGTGTGTGGAGTTCTACCTGATCCTGAAAGCGTTCGGTGCCAAGATTGATCTGCTCTGGAAGATGATCGGCTACTCGCTCATCATGCTGGTGGCTGGTTACCTGGGTGAAACTGCATTCAGAAATCAGAGTGTAATCTGGGGTATCATTTCTACGCTTGGTTACGCAGGTATTCTGTATGAAGTATGGCTGGGTTCTGCAAGAAAGCTGGCAAGCGGATCGAACGATCCTGCCCTGCAGTCTGCATTCAAGGCGCTGTCGTGGTTCGTACTGGTTGGCTGGGCTATCTACCCGATCGGTTACATGGCTATCGAAACTGATGGCTGGCTGCGCGGAGTAATTGATGTTCGCAACATGGACCTGATTTACAACATCGGTGATGCTGTAAACAAGATCGGTTTCGGTCTGGTTATCTACAGCCTTGCTGTGAAGTCCAAGTAAGTTCAACCGATTGCGGTTAAAGTCCCGGCGTCTCATGCAGATGCCGGGACTTTTTTATTGTCCCCAATGTCAGCGCCGGGAATTACTTTTGCAGCAAATAACCGGAATTGACATGGATAAAATGATCGCCCGCTTCCCCGAACAACTGGAGGA
>CAIYFY010000171.1 GCA_903925535.1 uncultured Bacteroidota bacterium
CCTATGCTGTAATTTTTACCTCTGCTCAATAAGCGAATTCCAATGACTTTGTGTTGATTTCTTGCTACTTCTTGAGTGATCAATTGTGCTTCCGCACCAGATCCGGTTATTGTATCAAATGTCACTTTCGGATTTGCGGAACCAAGTGTGAGTTGAGAATCCGAAAGACCTTCCAGATTTATGAAAACGGAAATGATCTCCGATACATCCTCCCATCCTTCATAGTTTGCATATATGTGTCTATAGAAACTGGAGTAATTCAGGGATTCAATATTCTTGCCTATTGTGGTTATCTTGTCATCGATGGTTATCGAGCAGTCACATGGGGTACATACGGGATACATCGAGGAAGAAGTAATACCTGTCTTGAAAACATACTCACAATTTAACTTCTTTGCCAATTCATTGCATCTATAGCATGTAGTTGGGAGTTTCACATATGACAAGGAACCTTTTGCAAAGGTCATGCCGATTGCATCTTTAGTTTCTTCCTTGTTGTAGAGACAACAAGTTCCCTGTGCGGTGTATCCAGTCCCACACAACTGAGAATATTTCTGGACAGTCGATGTGCTGGTTGGTTCAGTAGAAAAGTCATCTATACTTTTTACTGGAATTTTATTTGGGGTTATGAGATCGAACTGCTCAGGGTCTATGGTAAACAATGCGTACCAAGAATAGCCATCAGAATATGATTGAAGTCCATTTTTATGAGAAGGTATGTTTTTTGATTTATTCTTTCCCCTGATGGTGGAGTCAGATCTATTGTTTGCATTATCGCTCACACAAAGATATGCGATATTGTTGACTCTATTAAAATAAATTATCTTATCGGTTTCAGTCGCAGTCGGGTTCCAAGGGATGGCAACTATGTTTTCGCTCCAATCATTTCTATTGGTCACAAAGTTAACATCGTTTTCACGAATGCGATATAGAACATTGACATCCGTTCCCCAATCAAAGGTATCCGGATTCGTTCCTTCTCTTACCGCCGGGTCTCCCCCGAGATAAAAGTGCCATTTAGTGGCTTCTTGTTTCGTAAACTTTAAGTATTCTTTGTTTAGATCGCTTATTGCCATATGATTACCTTCGGTTTTATTTATGCACGAAATACATACTATTATGGTGATTGCTGGCGTTGATTATAGTATGACCTCTCCGTCTATCTGTGTTTACAACGGATCTGCGGATAATTTTAATTTCAATCACTGTAAATTCTACTTCCTCACGGACAGAAAAAAATACGCCGACACTTTCCTGAAAAACATAAAAGGTGAAGAATTTTCGTATTATGCTGGCGATTACATGAGATTTGATACCATTTCCGAGTGGGCAATGAAATACCTCCGGGGTGTAGATCAGGTGTGCATAGAGGGATATGCCTTCGGTGCAAAAGGTAAAGTTTTCCACATTGCCGAAAATACCGGAATATTGAAATACAAGATCTTTCAGGCACAAATTCCCCTAGAAATCGCCCAGCCATCGGCTGTGAAGAAAATGGCGACCGGTAAGGGAAATGCAACCAAAGAAGACATGCATGCTGCTTTTTTCAGAGAAACGGGCACAGATTTGATATATTTCATGACACCCGGCAGAAATGACTGCATCAGCCCCGTGTCGGACGTAGTGGATTCATATTATGTCTGCAAGTATCTGTTTGAGCAAATCAAGGCTCAGGCTTGATGTCATCGAGCTTTCTTAGGCCGTTTTTTTCCTTGATTTTTGCGACCACTTGTTTTGTTATATCGGATTGAACCCGATCGGCTATTCCGTCTTTTCCGAACAGTCTTTCTCTTTCCTGATCGGTTATGGTCTCTTTCAGGATCTCCATCATCTCCACGATCTCTTTGACCGCCAGTGTTACTGTGTTTGCCCTGTAGATCCCCCAGATCAAGTATGCGATTCCTCCGACGAAGGAGACAACCAAAATCACACCACCGACTTGTGCAATTTGCTCCATGTAATACTGGCTTGCTGCAGCAAACCCTACCATCATAGTTCCGATCATCATTATTGACGAACCGAACAGCCGATTTCCCAATAAAAAAGCTACTACCGCTCCCCCTACGATTGCGGCAAACCCGAGCACCCAGAACATCGTAACGTAGCCGTAAAGCTTCTCAAGGGCTTCCAGACGCTTGGAATTGACCAGATCCTTCAGTTTTGCCAGCTCGTCCTCATTTTTCTTTACTTCATCAATTACCTTTGCCAGCTTGTCGTTTTCTTTCTTGATCGAAGCGGCTGAAGCAACTATATTGTCTGCTTTGTTATCGATATAGTTAGATACCTTTGGATCCGGTATTTGCTTAACCTCTTGTTTTATCGCCGATGCATCTACCGTGATTTTTTCGGATTGGCTGTCAATATCCTCAAGGACATCTTGCAAGTGAGGAGGTGTCGTGGTGGCAACAGGTGTGACTGCTAACGGAATCGTTTTTGATTTGCAACCAAAAACTAAAACAATTAAAAAAAGAAAAATAGCGAACTTTTTCATTGCGAGATGTCTTTCTTTGTTAAAATTTTCTTTTTTCTTCTTACAAGGGCAAGCGGAGGAGAAAATCCGGCAATGGCTGGATTGGGGTCGCCCACTTGTGGATTCAGGAACCCTCCTCCTATGACATTCCCGGGACCGCCCTCTCCTTCTTCTAAAAGAACATCTAGTGATTTTTGAAGTTCTTCTAGGAACAAATCACCGTTTCCGCCCAATTCAGCACACTCAAATGCCATGGCCTTGGCTGCGGTTTGTATATAATTAAATTCTGTCTTTAATTTATTAGCCGGGAGAGCCTGAACTAGTCGTTTGATTCCTATTACCAACCTGTCAAATGGGGTAAGAACCGCAGATTCTTTGCTCGTCAATTCTGACTCTGATTTTAGTAAATTACCATTTGCATCAATAAGCCCATCTCTGTAGGCTTTCATGGCTGTAAAGGGTTTGATTATCTCCGACATCAACTTATAGACGGTAAAGGATGTAACTATACCGGCAAAGGATTCGTTTATCGGACGGTTTTCAGAATCTGATCCACCCGGTAATCCGTTGGAATCGAATCCAGATTCACTTCTGGAATTTTCTTTGGCA
>CAIYFY010000172.1 GCA_903925535.1 uncultured Bacteroidota bacterium
CAGTTCATCCAGGTTGCCGCTCCAGCCAGTGTTTGTCCTTTCTTTATTACCCAGATAGAAGCGGTTACTAAAGCCGACGGGCAACCCCGCTGATACCAGTGTTTCCAGATTTCCATCCAGGTATAATCTGAATACCTGGTTCGTATGAGAAATGGCAATATGATGCCATTTGGTCTCCGTTCCAGGGTCGAACAATACCTTTTCTGTTACTGCTGAATTATTAAGAAACACCTGTACCCCATCACCGTACCCGCGTACTTCAAGTGGATAACCATCAAACTCGATCAGTGTACCAGTTTGGCTTCCACTATTTTTTACCCAAAAGGTGAGCGTATAGTCCTGTGTGCCTGTGGTCGGGAAATACCTGTTTCCATTGGTGGTGTCAATAGCTACCGCCCCGCCGTACGCACCCGTTACCGGATCGGCATCCAGCACCAGGGAGTACCCCTGCAACGGCATTAGAGATACGAGTACATCTGGCACAGCATTGGAATTCCGGGTAGATGCCCACCCCGTTACGGTACCGTTCGGAACCATAAAACCCACCGCATCGGTGGCACAACCGTCTCCGTACTCATTAACACCCCTCACTGAGTATTTATAGGATTTCCCGGCAATTACATTGTAATCGTTGTAGTTAAAGGTATTGGGATCCAGCAGCGCCTGAAAGACCCCGTCGCGGAAAAGTTTGTAACCCACGCTAGGTGCCGCTCCCAACGGATTGGGCCGCCAGTTCAACTGAATCCGGTCCAGATACTCGCCCTGTGAGGCCGTTACGGTAGGGTGCAGCGGCGGAACCAGAAACTGAGACCAGTATCCGGTTGTCATCACATTCGAGGTGCTGAGTCCGGTTTCCACCAATGGCTGCCCAACAGTGGCACTGGTGCGGAACTTTGTTGAAAATGAATTATTGGCGAAGCCAAAGTTCAGGAAAACAATGGACTGATAGTCACTTGCCGCGGTTGGCAAACAGGTGGAGACAGACTGGGCAAGAACGGAGGTGGCTGCAACACACAGGGCCGCAATCACTACAGAGTACTTTAAACGCATCGCTGAATTATTTATTTTTCAGAAAAATAGAGGACAGGACTGCTCAGTTGATCCGGATGTAGATCCAGAAGTTCAGGTTTTTCGGACGGGTTTCAGTACCACCAGTATTGTTGGTGGTAAAATTGTGCGTGTGTTGACTACTGTTTGCCTTGACATAGAAGTCTTCCTTTTCGTAACCACAGTAGTCGCAGTCGTCATACGTCACGTAGTTATTGGTACCGTCATTATCATCGTTGTCAGCCCGAACCGTCTTGTGCGGACCGTGTTGGTGAGTACCGTCATTATCTGTTGTACCTGTATGGTTATGGGCCTTCAGGGCCTCGGCCTGGACACTGCCGGGAACCGTGGCAGGGTCTCTGTCCGGGTCATTGTCGCTGGAGTTTTTGGGCTTCCAGGACTCTGTGCCTGAAACAGCGTTAAAATCCTGCGAACGAAGAAACATACCACCGGCATTGGGAAGTGTGGTCACTCCAAGCGAGTATAATTCATCGGTGTCGGAAAGTGTTCGTCCGTCAAGCGGCACCCAGCAGTCGCCATTTACGTTTTTGAATTTATCAGGAGGCAGGATGGAATATTTGATATCGCCCACGGCACCCGAGCAAACAACTTTCTGGGCACTGGCTACTGAAAAAGAATAGGGAGAATACGTAAACTCGGTCCTGGGTAAAATATCCTTGTTATTTACCTTGATGTTCAGATACACCGGGCCATTGAAGTTTTGGGGATTCAGATCCGTTATGGAGCCCAGATTATGAGAATAGATACCTCCTGCCACAGGGAGATCTACGGTTTCAACCCACTGCTCGTTACTCCCGATTTTTGGCAACTTGTCGGCATTAGCGGTACCATCCTTCGACCTCCAAAACGAAAAAGCAAATGAGTACTCAGCATCGGGAACTGGCTCGCCCGAGGCAGTTTTCAAGACGCCCTGAAAACTGATTTTGGGTTTGCCGTCATCAGTATTTTGGCCAAATACCGATACATTTGACAGCAGCAGAGCGAAGTAAATCAATACTCCAAGTGAGGAAAGATTGAGATGTTTCATGACTGATATTGTTGTTTTAAAAGAAAGAAAAAAACAGAAAACAGGATATTTCTGACACAATTGGATCTTCTTGTGTAAAGGAACCTATCAACCGGATACATGTATGAACTAGAGTGACGAATGGTCATTTTTTAATGACGGACGGCGAATTTCTGTGCAATCCGAATCATACAGCCTTCTGAATCATAAGAATGGAGGGTGGAAATCTGGCACACATGAAAATAAAATATCGGTATATATTACGAATATATGCCAATAGCTGGATTCCGGGAGGCTCACCCGGGAGTCCAGTAGCCATCGTTAATCTCCCGGCCCGGGGTAAACGGATTGGCACTGGTGCTGGCGAGCCGAGGTTGTAACACATAAAGTTTTTGTAATCGGTAGCATTCACTTTGGCACAGCAACCGGTGCTGCACACAAACACATTCAGTGTACACGCCTCCCCGCCGATACTCAGCGCAAAACTGGCCGTGCCGCCACTGGCGGGTGTACCCGTGATCGAATAGGTCAAATTGCCCGCGACGCTGGCCTGAATGCCCGCACTCAGCACGGCGGTGAGGCCCGTAACACCCGAGGAAGCAACCGTTTGTATCTCAAGAACACCTCTGTTACCTCCAGTGAATGGAATACTCGCACTCACCCCGGAGGCCACCTGACCGGATGTGAGGGTGCCCGTTACCACTGCATTGCTGCAATCGAGGGTCGTAATACTCCCGGACAGGCAATTTGCTCGTGCCCACTCAGCCGCAGTCGGTGTGCCTACATTTACTTCGAGGCATTTCGACGTAGTATTGTACAGCATCAGACCAGTAGCAGGAGAGAAAATCGCAACCCGCTGGGTCCGTGTCATACGGGGAAGAAGCACTCCACCAGTCACGCTCTGTAATTCCAGCACGGCCGAACCGTCGGGTGTGCCCCCTCCCACCAGCACCTGCGACCGTAGCAGCGCGGGTAGCAGGGTAGTCATCAGTATATATATGGCAGAAGCCGCTTTGATTTACTTTTGCATGGCTGATCTTTTTATTGTTTGTTGTTTACTTAACGATCATCATTTTCTTCACCGCCGTCCCGAATGGCGTCTTCAGGCGGTAGTAAAACACTCCGCTGTGAGCGCTCAGGTCGAAACTTTCAGTGTGTTCGCCACCCGCGTACGTGCGCCGGAGCAGCTGTATCACCCGTCCACTCACGTCGGTGATTTCCCACTCGGCCACACAGGCCCCGGGTACGCTGAATGAAATGGTTGTGCTGCCCGTAAACGGATTGGGTATGTTCTGATCGAGGCGCAGGCCGGTTGACACGTCTGTGCGCTCTTCCAGCATCACCTGCTGCATGGAAAGACTGCTCCCGGCAGGTACATAAACCCAGAAGGCACCCTTGTTGGTGTTGTCTGTCGGGCCGCCGATAATAGCCGTAGTTCCGTTGGCACTCAACGATACCGAGGTACCCTGTTTGGCCGAACCCACGGCACTGTTGCCCTTGACCTTGGCTCCCTGCTGTATCCAGTTCGCGCCGGTTTTCTTGTAAACCCACACGGCACCCTTGTTGGAGTCATCGCCACTACCACCAACGATAATCACACGACCATCGGCACTCAGCGATACCGAGTTGCCCTGTCGAGCTGAACCTATTGCCTGTGTGCCCACCAGACGGACCTGTTGCGTCCACGCGTTGCCCGCATACGTATAAACCCACGCCGCGCCTTTAAGGTTATTGTCCGAATTTCCACCAACAACTGCAGTATTGCCATCGGCACTCAGCGATACCGAATAGCCCTGCCACGCCTGCGAGGTGCCGCCGGTACCCACGAGTTTGGTACCTTGCTGCATCCAGTCGCAGTTATTGAGATCGAATACCCATACCGCACCCTGACGATTATTATCCTGATAGCCGCCCAATATCAGGCGGGTACCATTCACGTTTAGAGCCAGCGAGGAGCCCTGACGCGCAGCACCATTATAATCTGTACCCGATATTTTACCTCCCATCTGGCCCCATGTGTTCCCTGCCTGAATGAACAGCCAGGCAGCACCCCTGTAATTGTTGTCTGCAACTCCACCCGAAGCAACCGTGTTGCCGTCGCCACTGACAGCTACGCTGGCGCCCTGTTGCGCTGTTCCGATAGCGCCGGTACCCACCAGTTTACTACCCTGTTGCGACCATGTATTGCCGCTGCGTTTGAATATCCATATCGCACCGGCATTTGAGTTGTCGGCCGGACCGCCCACTGCTGCCGTATTGCCGTCGGCGCTGATGGCTACTGACATACCCTGTTTGGCGCTGCCCGTGGCGCCGGTGCCGACCAGTTTGGCCTGCTGGCTCCATGATGTGCCGCTTCGCACGTAGATCCAGGCGGCTCCCTTGTTGCCGTCGTCACCCGGAGAACCGATAATCGCGGTATTCCCGTCGGCACTCACCGACACATAACTACCCTGTGCAGCATTTGTGCTGCTGTTCGTGAACTTGCCGCCCTGCTGAATATAAGGGTGCGGCATTGTGCTGCTGACAGTAAAGGAGGATGGAGCAGTAGCCGTTGCTACTGGATTGGTTACCGATACACTGCCCGTGGCAGCTCCGGGCATTACGAGAATACGCGACGAGGAAGCATCCTTCGACAGGATAATTGCACTCTTGCCACCCACACTTGCGGATACCAACTGATCCAGATTCGTACCCGTGAGGGTAATCATGGTGCCCGGGTGGCCGGTTGCGGGCGTGAAACTTGCAATAGTGGGAGTAGCAATCTGTATGGCTATATTTCCGCATACTGACAGAAGTTCAACCTGTTGCAGAGAGCCTCCAAAGGGGAGACTTGCAATTAACTGGTTTGCATTGACAATATTAAAATATTCAATCGAAGCTCCGTTAAACATAACGCCGGTCAATCCATCAAAATTGATGCCGTTGATAGTGATCATGTCACCCACACTGCCAGATAAAGGACTGATTCCAGTAATATTCGGGATTCCTCTCACGATTACAGTATAACTTCCGGATGTCTGACATCCATTCATATCAGTTATTGATACACCGTAAGAATTGGTACAGTTCGGACTAACTGACAGCGTCGCTCCGGTTGATCCATCCGACCATAAAAAGTTGCTCCCTCCAGCAACTGAAAGCTGTGCGACACTACCTTTACAAATAACACCATCATTAGTAATATTTGCAGAAGTCTCAAGGGCGCTGATAACAGGAGGTGCAGGTGTTGATGTATTAACCAGTGAAGATCCAGTTACGGTACATCCGTTGTTATCGGTTACGGTCACGGTATAAGTACCGGCTGCAAGACCCGATAAATCTTCAGTATTTGAACCGTTATTCCATGAAAACAGATAACCCGGTACTCCTCCGCTTATACTTAGGTCTATAGCGCCAATACTTTGACCAGAGCAGGTGGGCAACGCCACTAATACAGCCGCAACTAATGTCGGTTCTGTCAGTGTCGCACTTTGGGTTAACGTACACATATTGGCATCCGTTACTGTCACTGTATAGGTACCGGCTGGCAGGCCACTGGCTGTCGAAGTGCTTTGGACGGGGGTGGTGTTCCAGGCATACGTATAACCCGACACGCCGCCGCTCGCAGACACCGTGACTGAGCCATTCGCTCCTCCATAGCACGCTATATTCGTCTGAAGGGTAACTGCCGCTGCAAGCGCAGCCGGCGAGGTAAGGGTGGCGCTGGCCGTTGCCGTACAGCCATTTGCATCCGTCACTGTCACCGTATAGGTACCGGCTGGCAGGCCACTGGCTGTCGAAGTACTTTGGACGGGGGTGGTGTTCCAGGCATACGTATAACCCGACACGCCGCCGCTCGCAGACACCGTGACTGAGCCATTCGCTCCTCCATAGCACGCTATATTCGTCTGAGAGGCAACTGTCGCTGCAAGCGCTGGCGGTGAGGTAAGGGTGGCACTGGCCG
>CAIYFY010000173.1 GCA_903925535.1 uncultured Bacteroidota bacterium
AATCCAGTCATCCCGACAAAAACGCAACTGCATGTCAATCAGGCAGTTGCGTTTCTATTTAAGGCAATACCAGACCAGCCTGTCTCCCGGATTTTACACATTACAACCGGCGCACCATTGCTGAGCAACAGACCGATTGTTCGGAATGTATTGTACGTATACTTCATCCGACATCAGCATTGCTCCTGTTCGGGTCAGGCTATTTTATCTGAATACCCGTCGCCGGATGGTGATCTGTTGCGCTGAAGTTGCTGTACATCCGGCGGAATCCAGACCTGATCCAGACCCACAATTCGGGATGACTGGTCTTGCATCGCATCCGGCAATTGGCCCCCAGACCTGCGATCACAGTTATGATTCCTGCACTTATAAAGCTGAATGATATTCCGGCATAGTCGGCCAGTACGCCGCATAGCAATGCTCCTGCTGCATAACCCATGTCCCGCCAGAATCTGAAAATACCGAGACTGTGTGCGCGGTCATACGGGTGGGTGTTATCAGCAATAGATGCCAGAAAGGTTGGGTAAACAAGCGCCGTTCCGGCACCAAGCAGCGAAAGCCTTCACCACTCCGAAAGCAAAGATAAATGACAAGGCTGCCGACTTGGCTGTCAGTCCGAATTCCGATACTGCTATTTGAGGAAGGACACTGCGCTCCATACCGACCATGCCGCCAACGAAAGCGTTGACGATGACCAGCAGGACGAACTGGTTCAGATTAGCGCCGAGGCCAATCTGCTTATGCCCGGATGGTGTATTCAATGCAAACGGATGATTGAGTGTGGCAAACGGGAGAAACCCGGGACAATCAGAGGCCCCGGTTCACCAGGTGTCCGGCCAGTTCCAGCAGACGAGCCAGCGTGAAAAGACCGGGGATGCGGGCAGACTCCTGTTGGTCCTCGCTCTTCTCGCGGTCCGACAGGGATATTTCCCGGGCAGTACTGCCAAGAGACAATTCCGAAAGAAAGCCGGTCCGACTGTTCACAAAGAAGAAGGCCGAGAGGCTCAACAGCAGAAGTGCCGCGAGCAGGTATCTGGTGTTATGTGTCTTCTTCATCGGTTTTGATTTATTTAATGACAAAGTTACAGGTAAGTCGCACGGAAGCACTAAAAAGTTACACTGTTAACAAAAAAATAAAACCCGACCGGAATAAATCCGGCCGGGTTAGTATCGTCAAACCAAAAATCAATCAGTAAAAAATTACTGCTTGTTGATACCGCCACCGCTGGCAGGAACGCTTTCCTGAGCAGGAGGATTCAGCACCTCGCCCTTGATAGTCAGGGTGTGGGAATCCGGCGTTTCGTTTGTAGTGATAGTTACCGTCTTGGTGAATGCACCTACGCGGTTAGTATCATAGCTTACGTCAATAGTTTTTGTTTCGCCCGGCATGATTGGCTCCTGTGGGTAAGTAGGAACGGTGCAACCGCATGAGCCTTTGGCAGATTTGATGATCAGGGGCTCGCTGCCAGTGTTGGTAAACTCGAATTTGCGCACTTTGTCGCTGCCTTTTTCGATCTTGCCGTAGTCAACAGTAGTAACTTTGAAAGTCATTGTAGGGCCAGACTGTGCGTTTGCTACGAATGCACCGAAAAGAAGGAAAGCGAAAACAGAAAGCAGTTGTTTCATCGGAAGAGACTGTTTTTATGAAATGTTTTTGAACTCAATGTCCTTGTGACGCCACAAATGTACTTGAGGTAACGGACGCAATGCAAGAATTTTCCTGTTAACGATGTCCAAAAGAAACACAACAAGATGCCAAAAAATGCACAAACAATTGATTGTCAGGCATTAATTTTTCTTGTTTCTGGCTTTTCCCATAATATCTTTTTCTTTCCTCGTATCCAGAACAGGCGAGGGGAAAGGCGGTGTTTCCTGAAAATCATCCTTGAATACGTGCTCCACAAAACTCCATCCTGTCTTTTCCTGCTTCAGTCCGTCATAACTGCCATCGGGAATATGGGTAATGCCGCGGCCAAACGGACTCGGGTATTCAATCAGGTGGTCAAACAGTATCATCTGGTACTGCTCATCCCAGTTTACCCGAATGGACGCCTCGGCAGAATATTCAAAGATCATGCGCCGGTCTTCCGGACGCTCCTTCCCGAAAACAGGAGCACCAAAAACCGGAGCGCCGGTCTTCGGATCGAATGACAGCACCTCTATCACTTTTCTGCGCTGGTAAAACTCAAAGGCATCAAATCCGAGCAGCAGATATTTCTTGCCCTCGCGGGTGTCGAACTCCCGGATACCGTAATAAACGGCACCATACCAGCGATCCGGCGAGAGCACATCGTTTACAGGTGGAGGGTTGTCCATCTCGAAACTCTTGTCACGGAGGGCGAACAGCTTCAGTTCCCTCTGATTCATCTGTATGGCTCCGTAATGGCGATAGGTTGAATCATTGACAAAAAGCTGCCAGGTGAAGATCCTGAAACTGCTGTCGGGTGGAGCAAGTATGGACATGCTCCTGAGTCGCTCGAACGGGTATCTGAAGGAGTTTTCAACCTTGAGTGCCCTGACAAGGGTGGTAATCAGTTGCCGGCAGGCCGCAAACCGTTCCTGCTCAATCGAATCATTAATTACAACAAAGCCCAGGATGGCCAGCGTATCCTCAATTTCATGAATTTTTGTACTGTTTTCAGGGGTGAGAATACCGGCAGGTTTCGTTTTCTGGGCATTGGCTGCCCAGGCAAGACAAATTAGTACCGCAATGAGTCCGATTTGCTTCTTCATGTTCCTTGTATCGTGTTTTATGCGCGTTTACCCATCAAAACGAAAGTGGCTCTCAAAAATTGCCCCGCTCACTGCGTATGCCCGAACCGAATCGAGTAACTTCGCACCATGAAAAGAGCAGAACTTGTCAGTCATATTCATGAAAGAAGGTCTTTCCTCTGTGTAGGCCTCGACCCGGAACTGTCGAAACTTCCTCCACATCTCCTGGACACCGCGGATCCCGTTTTTGAATTCAACCGGCAAATTATTGATGCTACCCGCGATTATTGTGTGGCATACAAGCCCAATCTGGCTTTTTTTGAGGCCATGGGACCTTCCGGATGGGTTTCCTTCGAACGCACGGTAAATCATATCGGTAAAAGTCATTTCATCATCGCTGATGCCAAACGCGGAGATATCGGAAATACCAGCCGCATGTACGCCGATGCCTTTTATAACCGTTACGGTTGCGATGCCGTTACTGTGGCGCCTTACATGGGGGAAGACAGTCTGTCGCCTTTTCTGGAAACTCCCGAAAAATGGGCTGTTGTACTGGCTCTGACATCCAACAAAGGCAGCGATAATTTTCAGCGCCTGCAGCTGAGTACAAACGAGCCGCTCTGGGAAACAGTACTGCGCCAGACAGCTACCTGGGGCACTCCCGAAAATACGATGTTTGTCGTAGGCGCCACGCATCCGGACGCATTCAGGCGCGTACGCGAAATTGTCCCGGATCACTTTCTCCTGGTTCCCGGCGTGGGAGCACAGGGCGGCGATCTGGCCGGAACCTGTCGCTACGGACTCAACCGCGAGACCGGACTGCTGATCAATTCATCCCGGGGCATCATTTACGCCGATAACAGTGTTCACTTTGCTGAAAAAGCCGCTGAGGAGGCCCGAAAACTGCAGTCTGAAATGGCAGCTTTCCTCTGATACCCATGACCTGCAGTGCCAATGAAATATGGATGAAACGATGCTTCGAACTCGCCCGGCGAGGCGCAGGAGCTGTATCACCCAATCCATTGGTAGGCGCTGTACTCGTGCATGGCAACCGGGTCATCGCCGAAGGCTGGCACGAACGATGGGGTGGTCCGCATGCCGAGGTGAACTGCTTCCGTGCTGTAGCTCCCTCCGATGAGAAGTTCGTCCCGGAATCCGTCCTGTATTGTAACCTGGAACCATGCTCCCACCACGGGAAAACACCTCCCTGTGCCGAACTGGTGGCAAAAAAAGGTGTAAAAAAAGTTGTAATTGCCAATAAAGATCCCAATCCGCTTGTATCGGGCCGCGGAATTGAACGCATCAGAAATGCAGGTATCCAGGTGGAAGCAGGTGTGCTGGCAGACGAAGGTTTGTTTCTCAACAGGTATTTTTTCACAGGAATTACGGAAAAAAGACCGTATATCATCCTGAAATGGGCGCAGTCCTCCGACGGTTTTCTGGGCAGACCCGGTGAAAGAACAGCTGTTTCCGGGCAGGCAGCACTGCGACTGGCACACCGATGGCGCAGCGAATCCGATGCTATTCTGGTGGGAGCCGTCACGGCTGCCACTGACAATCCCTCGCTCGACACCCGGTTCTGGTTTGGCAAAAATCCGCTCAGGGTACTGCTCGACGGTGGTGGCAGTGTTCCGCTGGCCACCCGCCTGCTTTCCGATGACAGAGAAACTCTCGTTTTCGGTCCGGAGAGGAGTGGAGTTGCTGACTGTAAACGCTTCACAGGTACGAACACGCACACACCTGTACAAGAGATACTAGATGTACTTTACAGCGAAAACAAATGGATCCTGTATGTAGAAGGCGGCGCAGGTGTGCTGCAGCAGTTTATCCGTTCAGGTTACTGGGATGAAATCCGCATACTGGAGAGTACCATAATACTGGGAGGAGGAGTCAAAGCACCTCCCCTGCCGGAAGGTGCTGCCTCTTTATCCGAATTCATGGTCGGACCAGACCAGGTGAAGATATTTTTCAGGCAGTCTGTATATGACCAGGGTTATTCAAACGTTTCAATATCATGACATCTTTGCTATTGTGGCTTCTGCCGCTCTTTTTTTCCGGCACCGGCGTTTCCGGGATGCCAACGCCCGTTGTGCAGTGGCTCGATCCCAAGGAGTACGACTTTGGTGAAATCGGACACAACAGGCCTGTTACGGTCAAATTCTCATTCAGAAACATATCGGACTCGCCCATCATTCTTCAAACCGTGCGAACCACCTGCGGCTGCACTGCCGCCAACTGGACAGAGACACCTGTCCCTGCAGGCGAAAAGGGTGAGGTCAGGATTGAATATGACGCCTACCAGCAAGGCGATTTCGACAAAAAAATCAAGGTATTCTTCGACAAACAGCGAAAACCGGAAACACTTCGGATTTTCGGGACGGTTATCTCTGACTGAGGAGTAGCTGCTCGATTACACGGGGATAGTGTTCGTGTTCCAGTGAGAGTACTTTTCTGGCAATATCTTCAGGTGTATCTTCAGGACTCAGTCTGCAGGAGGTCTGGAAAATAATATCTCCTTCGTCGTAATGTTCGTTTACAAAATGTATAGTCGGACCGCTCTCCTGCTCACCGGCAGCCTTGACGGCCTCGTGCACGTGATGGCCATACATGCCGTGACCACCGTATTTGGGCAGCAGCGCCGGATGAATATTGACAATTCTGTCAGGATAGGCTTTAATCAGATATCCGGGAATCAGCCACAAAAAACCGGCGAGGGCAATAAAATCAGTTCTGTAGCTTTCGAGTACATCCAGCAAACGCTCTGATTCATAGAAGAGATTTCTGTCAATCATCTGTACCGGAACACCAAACTCGGCAGCAATGCCAATTACACCGGCATTTTTCCTGTTGCACACAACAAGCACTACCCTGCCAACCCCGGAGGACTGGAAATACTCCATGATTTTCCGGGCATTGGAGCCGCTTCCTGAAGCAAAAATGGCAATATTCATTCGTTTTTCCATGTGCTTCAGAGAAGAAGATCAATGATAGCCAGGGACCCGAAAATAATACTGGCAACACCGTTGGTGGTGAAAAACGCCAGATTTACCCGGCTAAGGTCGTTGGGTTTCACCAGAAAATGCTGCCATGCCAGCAACACAAGAAAAATTGCGGTACCCGTCCAGAGCAGCCAGCCGGTTTGAGGCACCTCGCTGAAAACCAGTCGGGCAGCCAGTACCATCAGAAAAGCGGTACCGAGGTGCATCCACTCGGATATCCGGAGGGCTTTCTCCCGGCCAAAATAGGCCGGCATGGAATACAGTCCGTGCTCCCTGTCGAATGATTCGTCCTGCAAGGCATAGATTACATCAAAACCTGCCGTCCAGAACAGAACTGCGAATCCGTAAACGACGGGGATCCAGTGAAAACTGCCGGCAACCGCGATGTATGCACCCACAGGCGCGAGCGCGAGACCGAGGCCCAGCACAGCGTGACATAGCCAGGTGAAGCGCTTGGTGTAACTGTAGCCCAGCACTACCAGCAGGGCAACGGGTGAAAGCCAGAAACACAGCCAATTGATGAAGGCGGTAGCAATCACAAATCCAAGACAGTTCAGCGCGACGAAAAGCAGGGCGCGGCGGGGAGAGATAACGCCGGCCGGAATCTCGCGCGAAGCGGTACGTTCATTGGCAGCATCAATGTCGCGATCGAGATACCGGTTGAAGGCCATGGCCGCACTGCGGGCCATCACCATGCATATCAGCACCAGGAACAACTTTAGCCAGATATCACCTTCCGGGCGAATAGTCGCGGCAATAGTGAAGCCAACCAGTGCAAACGGAAGTGCAAAGACAGTGTGGCTGAATTTGATCAGGGACAGATAGTTTTTCATCACTGCAAAAGTACGACCGGACCACCAATTTAAACCGGAACGTGATATTGTTAATTTGTTGTGACATAATAAATAATCATCAACATTACTGGTGAATCTGCGTTCTGTGGGGGAACTTTGCGCCCTTATGTCAGAAAATCCAGTTCCTCGTCCCAAATTCTCCATGAGCAGCCTGAGAGAGGCGCTCCGTATATTCCGGTTTATTCGTCCCTACCGCTGGCAATTCATTATCGGACTCTTGCTGCTGTTCATTTCAAGCGGCGTATTCATGATTTTTCCGTTTGGTATCGGACTGATGCTCGATGTCGCACAGGGCAGGGTACGGCCGGAGTTTGATCTGGGACTGATAGAAATGGGACTCGCCATCATCGTCATTCTGTTGGTACAGGGAGTTATCTCCTATGTACGCGTGATGCTGTTTGCACAAATCAGCGAAAAAGGGACCGCGGATATTCGTCAGGCATTGTATTCCAAAATAATCTCCCTGCCCATCGTTTTCTTTGAACAGAACCGCACAGGCGAACTAAACAGCCGGCTTACAAACGATATTGGCCGTATTTACAACACCTTCTCTTTCATACTGGCGGAGTTTGTGCGCCAGCTGATTTTCCTGGCGGGAGGAGCACTTTTTCTCCTTTGGCAGACGCCCAAACTCGCCGGAATCATGATGCTGACCATTCCGGTGCTGGTAGTTGCTGCCATTATTTTTGGTCGCTGGATACGCAACCTGTCGAAAAACAGACAAAAAGTACTGGGTGACAGCAACACGATACTGGATGAAACACTCCAGACAATACACGCTGTAAAAGCTTTCGGCAATGAACTGTTTGAGGGCAACCGCTACCGGCGTTCCAACGAAGATGTGGTTCAGGTCTCGATGAAATTTGCGGCCAGCAGAGCCATTTTTACCGTATTTGTCATCACATTGCTGTTTGGTGCCCTCTTTTTTGTCATCTGGATGGGTATGCGCATGATACAGTCAGGTGAGGTATCTGCCGGCCAGCTGGTTTCCTTTGTAACATTCACCGCTGTTGTTGGTGCCTCCATTGCAGCGCTGAGCAACTTTTTTACAGAACTGGTGGGTGCAATCGGCGCTTCGGAACGGCTGCTTGAAATACTGGATACCCCCTCCGAAGTGGAGGAGCGACCACAAACCAACCTGAAAGCAGGGCGATTGAAAGGCGATTTAACACTCGAAAATATCGGATTTGCCTACCCAACCCGGCCGGATATGCCGGTACTGAAAGGAGTGGATATGTCTATCACTTCGGGCAGCAAGGTAGCGCTGGTCGGACAGAGCGGTGCAGGCAAATCAACCATTATGCAGTTGCTGCTTCAGTTTCACCGGCCCGACTCAGGCAGGGTACTGGCAGACGGCCGTGATATACAGGACTACGATCTTGCCTCATACCGGGAAAACTTTGCGCTTGTTCCACAGGAGGTCATCCTCTTCGGGGGATCAATCAGAGAGAATATTCTGTACGGAAAGCCGGACGCCGATGAACAGGAAATAGAGGCTGCCGCACGCCAGGCCAACGCCTGGGAGTTCATCTCCAGATTTCCGGAAGGGCTGGATACTATTGTCGGAGAGCGCGGCCTTAAACTGTCTGGCGGACAACGACAGCGTATTGCCATTGCACGAGCTATTCTGAGAAACCCGAGCGTACTGTTACTTGATGAGGCTACCTCGTCACTCGACGCAGAGTCTGAAAGGCTGGTTCAGGAAGCCCTGGAAAATCTGATGAAGGGGCGTACAAGCATCATTATTGCCCACAGACTGGCTACTATCAGGGAGGTTGACTGTATTTATGTGCTGGAAGGGGGTAAAATTGTTGAACAGGGTACACACACTGAGCTCTCGGCAAGAGCGGACGGAGTCTATTCCAGCCTTGCCAGATTACAGTTCAACCTGATACCCGCCTAGTCTGATATGCCTTCATACGTACTTTTTTTCCGCGGTCGTCTTCGGTAATATCCTGCCAGAGCAACTCAATGCCGGGAAGCTGCTCCAGTTCGGGCCTCTTGTGCGGCGTAATGATTACCAGCAGCGGTGCAGCCTGAAACAGGTTCCACGTCAGAGAGAACAAATCCTTCTGAGGACAGAGGTGCATGGCAAATGAGGAGATAATAGTGGAATAAGTGCCGTTCAGGCCATCTCTTACCACATCCATAAAGGAATACCTGTGGCAAACCAACCCGGTCTTTTTTTCGTAAAGCGACCAGGTAAAGGGATCACTGCCCTCCACCCCGTGTACACCCATACGCAGGAGGGTGCGCGTGACCTCTCCTCCGCCTGCAGCGAAATCAAGTACCCTGCCGGTCACATCCAGACGGTGCATATTATGCTCCAGCAACCTTTCTATGAGCGGCAGATGAGGATTTTCGTAGGAATCACTCTGGGACTGGTAGTAACCTTCAGCGCCGTACTGATCGTACAGAGGACGAATAGAGCGAGCCATATCACTGAATTTTCAGCCAGTAGGAGCCGCCGTGCCGTTCTACACCCTGAAGATTCGGGTGATTCCAGATTTCACTGATGATACTGCTCAGTTCTGTGTCTTCTGCAATAAACCAGGCCGGGAAAACAGTGTGATATCGCTGCGGGTTCGCCAGCAGGTTAATGGCAAGTCCGTACTGTTCCGAGTAGAACCGGTCGCACATAAACTGCGGGTAATCGGAGGGTATATAGATATCGTGAATATGAACAATGACACCCGGTTTCAGGAGGGGAAGCGTTTCCAGATAAAACACCGTCGAATCCGAATTCGGCAACATCCTGTGAGAATTGTCTATAAATAGAATATCGCCGGGCTCCAGGTCCGAAAGCCAGGCTATATCTGCATTTTCAAAGGGTTTACGGATAATTTCCGCAGCAAGGTGGTCTATCTCCGCGCGGGGATAGGGGTCAATGGAAATAATTTTCGTACCGGGCGAGTGCTCCTTCACTGCCTTGTAGGCTACCCTTGTTGAATTGCCGGAACCCACCTCTACATACCTGGCCGGTTTGGTTTCGGCAATTATCGTATAAAGGGCCATGATATCCAGTCCCGGAAGGAAACCGTTGTTCCAGCCCGGTTTTGTGCTGTCCGTCTCTACAGAAGCCGGCCGGATTGCCTGCAGTTCTGCTGAATATTTGTTGATTAGGCGCATCCAGCCTGCATATTCGGTTCGGTTTGCCTCGACAATACGCAGCAAGCCCGGATGAGCGGGCAAGCCGTGGCCATAGCGGGGTTTGAAATCAACCTTGTACTCCAGAAAGAGCGTCTGGAAACGGGGGTGCAAAAATCTGGCAAGTTTACGCAGCATAATCTGGCAGAAAGAGACGTTGGAAAAAGAGAAGCCGTTACTCCGCAAAAGTATGCAGCGCAACGGCTTCCCTATATATAATGTGGGCGGGTAAAATTACCTTACCACCGTGACATCACCGCGGTAGAGCAACACCTTGCCATCGCGGAATTCCACTTCAATCACATAAACGAACACCGCGGGATTGACATACTGTCCGTTGAATTTGCCATCCCATCCATCCGAGAGATCATTATTGTCCGGATAAAAATTCTCGCGGTTAAACATCAGGTTACCCCACCGGTCGAAAACACGCATGTAGTTCACCCGTTCAACGCCCCTTCCGGCATAGACATTAAAGTGATCATTTTCACCACCGAAACCGGGTTTGAACACGTTTGGTACATAGATATTTCTGTTGGGATCCACCTCAATGAGGATAGAGCCCTCTCCTGTACAGCCATTGTCATCCACCACCTGCAAAGTGAATCGCTGGTCGCCGATAATATTGACCTTTGGATTAAGAATACCGGGGTTACTCACCAATTGCTCTGGATCCCAGAAGAAGGTATCAATAGCAGCTCCGGAGATCAGCGGTTTGAGTCTGTAGGTAGTATCACCCAGTTCTATTTCGAACACATTCGGGTCGAAAACAACCTCGATTTTGGCAGGTTCAACAACAGTGACCGTATCAGTAAGGTAACAGCCTGTGATGTCGTAGTAGGTTACATAGTGGTCGCCGCCGCCCACAGTTACAGGGAAGCCGGGCGACAGAACTGCGCCGAAATCAACGCTGAACTGGTAAGGGCCGCCATTACCGCCATAAATGGTATCCACGCGGAGAGTTGTTTCATCCCCGAAACAGGAGAGCACAGAAGGCAAATTGAATTTGCCGGTCACAGGAGGAGGATTTTGCAGGGTATATGTAGCGCTGCTTGAACAACCTTCACTGTCGGTTACAACTACAGTATAATCTCCGGAGGGAATATCCTCGAGGATACGCTCATCACCGACAGCGGTACCAGAGGCATTGAACCACTTGTAAGCGACCTGCCCAGTGTTACCGCCGGTAACATTGACAGCGATCATACCGTCACTGTCGCCGAAACACTTGGGAGACTCCGTTTGAATCAGATCCTGTGAGAGGGAAATCTGCGGTGGCTGGCTGATCAAAATATTGGAAACAACACCTGTACAACCGCTGGCATCGGTGATTGTTGCCCTGTAGGTACCGGCTGCAAGACCCGTAGCGGTGTTGCCGGCCGTTCCATTACTCCAGAGAACAGCGTACGGACCGCCATTGCCACCCGTTCCCACCACAGTTGCCGTACCATTTGACGAGCCGAAGCAGGATGCATTAATTGTGTTGGTGGAAGCGGAAGTAACTGCCGTCGGGCTGACAATAGTGATAGTATCCGAATTACTGCAGTTGTTGGGGTCAGCAGCTGTCACAGTGTAAACACCGGCGCACAGATTACTCCTGGAAGCACCGATAAAGCCGTCATTCCATATATAAGTGAATGAACCGGCCGTTGGAGGCACCGTTCCGTAAGAAGCGGCAGCAGTTGCTGTTCCGTCACACACACCGAAGCAGGAAACGCCCTGAATACCAGTTACAGTATTGAGCACCTGCGGGGGCTGGTTCAGCGAGAAAGAACCTGTCAGCGTACAGCCAGCGTTATCGGTGACGGTGACGTCATAAGTGCCGGCTTTCAGAGAGAAAATAGTCGGGCTGTTTGCTTGTGCCGGCGACCAGTTATAATTCACATAGGGAGCCTGACCATTCTGAACAACAACCCCAAGCACCCCGTTACTGCCGCCGAAGCAGGATGGCTGAACGAGAGATGTATCGGCAAAGGAGAGCGGTACGACATTGTTCAGTTGGGCAGTAGAAGTGGCTACACAGCCAAAAATATCGGTGACCGTTACAGCATAGATACCACCTCCAAGGCCGGCTACAGTCTGGCTGTTTCCGACTGTAAAGCCGGTGCTCAGCTGTATCCAGTTATAGGAGGCTGCATTGGCAACATTGGCAGTCAGCGAACCATCATCGCCGCAGCGGACAGGCGTTACCGACACGTTGATACCGGGAGGTGTCGGAGCCGTCAGGGTGAACGTCATGGAGTCGCTGCAACCTTTGACATCGGTGACAGTTACAGAATAGGTACCTGCACTCAGGGCCGATTGTGACTGACCGTTACCGGGCACGCTCCACTGATAGTTGTAGTTCGGGCCACCGTTACCACCGAGCGCTACCACACTGATAGAACCGGAATTGGGCTGGCCGCAAATCGGATTTACCTGGCCGAGTGTGATAATATTCAGTTCGGCAGGCTGGAAAACCGTCAATGTTGTTGTTGCACTGCATCCGTTTGCGTCCGTTGCCGTTACGGTATAATCTCCTGCGGGAATATTGGTGTAGGCAGACGATTTGTTCAGGTTGCTTACAGATGCACCCGGAATAGTGGGTGACCAGGTAAAACCATATACACTGCCAAAAGTAACAGGAAACTCATCCACAGTAACAGCGGCTCCTCCATCGCTTAATCCGAAACAGGATACACTGATTTGTGTGAGTGATGGTTCGAGGGTTATAGTCTTTTGTGCTCCCACTGAAACCACATCTGTACGGGTACAACCGTTACTGTCGGTGATGGTAACGCGGTATGTACCTTCCGCGAGATTATTTACAGTAATCGGATTGGCAGTTGTAGGCACACCAACAACTACTCCGTTGTCATCTTCCCACGTGTAGGTGTATTCGCCGGTAACAGTGGGGGCACCACCCTGCGCCTCGTATGTAATCGAGCCATTTGACACACCCGAGCAGGACGCATTGGTCACGTTAACCGACTTTCTGGTGATATCGAGCGGCTGGCCGAGGAAACCGGATGCTACCGGTGCAAAACAGTTTCTGACTGTATCGCGTACAATCAGGGTGTAGTTTCCGGATGGAACACCGCCAAATGCAGCACCGTCCTGCAAAATTCCCGTAGGCGAAGGAAGTGTCAGCGGCGACCATTGGAAAGTGAACTCGGGACCGGGATTCTGAACAGCGACGCCGCCAACAAGTACTACCGCTTTGATAATACCGTCGTCAGAACCGTTACAACTTGGCTCCTGAATAAAGGAAATCTGTGAGCCAAGTGTCGGAATATCCAGGGTGATGGTATCGCAGAGTGTATTGTTGTTGCGATCGTTGATACAAACCGAGTAAGTTGCAGCGATATTATTGGAGTTGCCGATTCCATTGAACGTTACATTTCCTCCAATTGAATCTATCACATCGAAATATGTAGGACCACTGGTTGGGTCGAACTGTTGAACAACCACATCGTAAGGACCCGCGCCGCCGGTAGCAGTAACTACCAGTGAAGCGGTACCGAGACATGTGGTATCAGTTACAAACACGGTGTAGTCAAGAGGCTGGAAACCTACACACACGGCGCCGGGTATTTGTGTCAACGCGAGAGGCAGTCCGAACTCATCTTCAAATCCGATGGCTGTCGGGCTGTTTGTTATGCTTATATCAGAGCAGTTGCCCAGTGCACCAATGACATCGAAACAGACAGAGAACAGTGTTTCATCATTGGGGATCAGGAGCGTGTTGCCGAGGAAGTCCAGATCATAAATAATCAGTCCAACCTGACCGATTGCTGCATCGGCCTCGTTCAGCGTGGAGGACGTGAACGGATCGAGTACGGGATTGAGATCAGCAATACCTATATATGAGAGCACTGCCGGATCCCAGTTTATAGAAAACGAAGCTGAAACAATTTCGAAATTGTTCGCGGTAATAGGTACGCAAAGATTGACAGCGCCGGGATTTACCACCGTATCCTGAATACTCAGGTTGACGTTATCTGACGGGTCGCAGGCTGACATATTAATGGTGAAAGTTGCAGGACAAGCCTTTCCGTCAGAAACGATAACCGTATAATTGCCTGGCTGTGGCACTGAAAACACAACCGGAGCCAAATGGAACAGTTGAGATTTCTGTGTCTGAATTACAGCCTTCACATTCGGATTTGACGTCAGGTATATTTCAATATCATACGTTGATGCCGTATTGTATTCGGGATATCCGCCTTTGATGGTGAAACGGCCGAGACAGTCGTTATTGGAGTTGGTATTGATACCGTCTGCAGTGATGGGATTCAGGTAAATAACCTTGAAGGTTTCGACAGTATTCACGTTGACACACGGGCCAACAGGTCCATTGGGAGCTGACTCAAAGCCGGAGGGGGGTGTTATTTCGTCCAGTGTAATAGGTGCGAAATAGAGCGTGGTGGGCTGGTTCATATTGAAAGCGGCATTGATACCACCATTATTGAAAAACCAGCTGTCGCCACCATTGGGCACACCTTCTGTAATATAGAAACCATTGAAAGGGAACGGGGTGGACCACAGGCACTGATCACCGGGACCAGGGACCAGACTTATTGCCTGGAGATTGTCACCGGTAACTGTGGGAGGGCACTTGTATAGTGCATAGGCAATACCGGGTGTAGTGGCGGGGTTTGGATCACCATTCAGTACTGCGTCTCCGTTGTGTTTCAGCAGGAACGAGTCTCCGGCACAGAGAAATAACTCGGGAAGATCTCTGTCGTTACTGTTTCCGATGAACTGGGCCAGCGTGAAAGAACCTGCAAAGTTACAGACAGACTCTGTATTGCCGCCGGTAGCCGGCGTGGTGTATTTGATCGGTTCGGCAGGCAGACCTATCTGCTGAGGCGTCTGGGCCGACGACTCAAAAGCACTTGCGACAAAGATGACCGCAAAGATCGGGATTAGAAGTTTTTGCATCAGGATGTTGAAATTTAACAATGGTTGATGGAAAAGATTGTTAGCAGGGAAAAGACGTGCAGCGCATCGGTTGATGGAGTAGGTCCGATTATCG
>CAIYFY010000174.1 GCA_903925535.1 uncultured Bacteroidota bacterium
AATTGCGCTCTGGTTTGCGCTCCCTCAAGGACTTGAACCTTGGACCTACGGATTAACAGTCCGCCGCTCTAACCGACTGAGCTAAGGGAGCTTTTTTGCTGAGAATGTTTATTTCTCAAAAGCGGACGCAAAGGTATGATGGGTCACTAAATTTTACAACCTTTGCGGAAGAATTTTTTTAAAAAAAATTGGTCTTCAGGAAAATGCCCTGAAATTGACCGAAAATCAGTAAAAAAACGAGCATTATGAGCATTCTTTCTGTTGGTACTGTGGCCTTCGACGATATTGAAACTCCCGCCGGCCGGGCGAACAATGTAATTGGCGGTGCCTGTACCTATATTTCTCTGGCTGCCACCTATTTCGTGAAACCTGTACGTATCGTTTCGGTGGTGGGCGATGATTTTCCCCGGGAGACTCTCGATTATCTGCAGAAGCGCGGTGCTGATCTGGCGGGTTTGCAGATCAAGGAAGGTGAAAAGTCATTTTTCTGGGCTGGCCGTTATCACAAAGATATGGTTGGACGCGATACGCTGGATACGCAACTGAATGTACTGGCAAATTTCGATCCGGTCATACCTGCCCAGTATAAAAACTCGGAGTATCTGATGCTGGGTAACCTGGTTCCTGAAATACAGATGAGGGTACTGAAGCAACTTCCAAAGCGTCCGAAGCTGGTAGTATTGGACACCATGAATTTCTGGATGGACAATGCGCTGGAGGATCTCAAGAAAGTAATCAAAAAAACGGATGTACTCACAGTGAATGACGAGGAGGCCCGGCAGTTGTCGGGAGAGCATTCTCTGCTCAAGGCTGCCGGTGTGATCCACAAGATGGGACCCAAAACACTTATCATCAAGAAGGGCGAACATGGAGCGCTTCTCTTTCACAAGGGTGAAATATTTTTCGCTCCGGCACTCCCGCTGGCAGAAGTAATTGACCCAACCGGAGCAGGCGATACGTTTGCAGGAGGTTTTATTGGCTGGCTTGCCCGTACCGACGATCTCTCTTTTCAGAATCTGAAGCGTGCTGTAATTTACGGATCTGCCATGGCTTCATTCTGCGTGGAAAAATTCAGTATTGAACGGCTGAAAGGGCTCACGCCATCCATGATTCAAAAAAGGGTGCAGCAGTTTGCCGATCTGGTACATTTCCAGCCTGTATAACCGGTATTTTGTCGCCTTGCGTCATATTAAAATCCACAGAAAAATCGTTTAATGTGCTGGTTTCAGTCCAGTCAGCCGGCATATTGCCGGTGAGCTTCCTGTTCGACCGGATGAAGCCAAAATTAACTACTAAAATGAATCGGATGCGATCGTTTTTCTTCCTGTTTTTTACATTGTCGGTATTCGAAGGAGTATCTGGCCAAACGGTATCTGACAAGCTGGAGGCATATTTTTCATTCGACAACTGCAAAGGTGTTGACGACAGTGGTAACGGATCTGCTGCCGCGCTGAAGGGTAATATTGCCTGTGATTGCGGTATTCAGGACTCCGCCATGCGCTTTTCGGATAACAACGATGCCATGAACTTTGTCGGCCCTCTCTCCGATATTTTCACCACCAGCGATTTCACGATCAGTTTCTATATACGCCCGCCCGACGGACAGAATCAGGTGAACTCGCAGGTAATAATGGCCAAGCAGGATACCTGTAATCTTTCCAGGTCATTCTGGGTTCGCTATGTACCCAAGTTCAACCGGATTTCCGCCGGTATTAGCGAGAATGACACCCTTTTTGTCACACTGAATGCCAAACTCGACAATAATCCTTGCTGGCAGTTCATCACGCTGACAAGGAGTAACCTGAATTTTTCTCTGTTTGTAAACGGAACCCTGCGAGACTCCAGGAACTCAAAGGCGCGTATTAACCTGACCAATACTTCTCCGCTCAGGGTGGGGGAGCCCGTCTGCCCGCTGGATATACCTTTCAAAGGTATGTTCGATGAGCTCAGGTTCCATAGCAGGGCACTTGATGAGGAAGATCTGACGCGGTATTACCGAAAGCCGGATCAGATTCTTAACAGAGATACAGTCGTATATCTGGGCAACTCCGTGCAGATTGCACTGGCCGATTTCTGTGCCGACAGCTATACCTGGATTCCATCCACAGGAGTATCGGATCCCAACTCCCGCACGCCAACCATCACTCCGGTTGATTCGACGTATTATTCTGTTGAAATTGAGTACGCAGATGGCTGTCTGGCTGTTGACTCGATCTATATCAAGGCCATTGATCCAAGAACACTCGACTGCGAGAATGTCTTTCTTCCCAACGCCTTTACTCCCGGTGGTACAGAGAATCTGAACGACAGGTTTGGCATAAGCAACCCGTTCATTGTCAATGATTTCATTTCTCTGGAAGTATTTGATCGCTGGGGTGGTCGCCTTTTTAATGCGCAGGACCCCTTTGATACCTGGGACGGTACTGCGAATGGACAAACCGTCAATCAGGGGGTTTATCTTTACAGACTTCGGTACAGATGTAATGGAGTGGAAAAATCACAGTCAGGGAATCTTACTCTGATACGATAGCGCAGAGAAGCTATAAAAGAAAAGCCCGGCGCGCTTGCCGCGCCGGGCTTTTTTACTAAACCATTTCTATTGTATGAAGCCACAAAGGTATTGCTAATCCCGTGCCAAAAATTGCATTCAAGATTACTTTACTTATATTTAACACAAGTGCTCCGTACTTCTCAACACAGTCAGCCATGCGTACACTTCTGTTTCTGATGCTTCCTTTTCTGGTTAACGCCCAGAAATTCAACACGACCGGGACTACCAACGACAGAGCGCTTTCCGCATACCGCGAGGGTATGAGAGAGGCCTCATTCGGCCCGTCCGGCACGGCTGTTGCTCAAGGATTTTTTGAAAAGGCGGTCAGGGCAGATCCCCTGTTTATCGAGGCCAGGCTGGCTCTTGCCGACACACACAGAAGTGGAAGAGATTTTTTTAAGGCAAGGGAGGAATTTCTGAAGGCCATTGAACTGGATTCAACTTTCCGACCGCTGGCATTCCTTATTCTCGCAGAGGTGGAATGGGAGCTGGATATGTACGACGATTGCGCACAGCATGCAACCAGCTATCTGAACAGCAATCCGATTAATCCGGGTAAGATAAAAGCTGCCAAAAAATTGGTTGAAAGAGCCCAGTTTGCTTCCAGAGCCATCAAAAATCCGGTACCCTTCAATCCAGTATCGCTGGGGCCTGGTATCAATACTGACAAGATGGAGTACTTCCCCTCTCTGACGGCCGATGGATCCACCATGATTTTTACGCGCAGGGTGGGCCTTGATGAAAATTTTTACAGCAGTACTTTCAATAACGGAAAATGGGAAACGGCTGTCCCCATTGACGGGGTTAATACGCCACAGAATGAAGGTGCCCAGGCTATCAGTCCTGATGGCTCATGGCTTGTTTTTACAGCCTGCAACCGGGAAAACGATGGTTCACAGGGTAGTTGTGACCTGTACTGGTCGCAATTGAAAAATGGAGCGTGGTCCAAACCGACACCCTTCAGCAGTGCCATTAATTCGCCCGACTGGGAGGCCCAGCCGACAATCGGAGCCGATAACAAGACGATTATTTTCTGCAAGGCAAGCAGTCGCGACGGGTCCCGGATATCACTCTGGCAAACCAACCGTCAGCAGGGCGGAAAATGGTCGAAACCGGAAAAGCTGCCCGAACAGATCAATGCAGGCGGCAGGGTAATCGCGCCGTTTCTGCATCCCGATGGCCAGACGCTGTATTTCGCCTCCGACAGCTTGCCCGGACTGGGGGGCAGCGACCTCTTCCTCGTCAGGAAAAAACCCGACGGAAGCTGGGGGAATCCGGTAAATCTGGGCTACCCAATCAATACCAAAGGCAGCGAGGAAATGCTGGTGGTCAGTCTGGACGGCAAACAGGCTTTTTTCGCTTCCAACAGGAGCGGTGGTGCCGGTGGACTGGATATCTATTCATTTGAAATGCCGGAAGCAGCCCGCCCGCAGCCGGTTACGTACGCCCGCGCCCGGATAACTGATGCCGTCACTGGCTATCCGCTGGTCGCCAGGGCTGATTTTACAGACATCAAAACCGGCTTGTCCTTTGTTTCATCGAACAGCAAATCCGACGGCACAGTGCTGGTATGCCTGCCAGCCGGAAAATCCTACGCGCTCAATGTGTCCAGAGAGGGCTATCTGTTTCACTCTGAAAATTTTGACCTGCTTGAAACCGCCACCGCTGCACAACCCTTCGAACTGGATATTGCCCTCATTCCTTTTGATACGGATACTGTTACTGGCGAAGTGAAGACACTGAAAAAGCCCATTGCACTCCGGAACGTATTTTTTGAAACGGGGGCTTCCAGTCTGAAACCGGAATCCACCGCTGAACTCGACAGGCTGGCTGAACTGCTGGAGAAAAATCCACTGCTGAATATTCAGATTAACGGCCATACTGACAATGTTGGCAACGATGAATCAAATATGCTGCTCTCCGAAAAACGGGCGAAGGCTGTTTATGACTACCTTGTCACCCGGCAGATTAATCCACAGCGGCTTCGCTTCAGGGGGTATGGAAAAACCAAACCGATTGACACCAACGATACACCCGAAGGCCGCTCCCGCAACAGAAGAACTGAATTTGAAGTCTGGTAACCTGATTCAACAGCATGATCAAAAAATTCACCTGTATTGATGCCCACACCTGTGGTAACCCGGTAAGACTGGTGGCTGAAGGGGGACCTGTGCTTGAAGGCGCTGACATGAGCGAAAAAAGGCAGCATTTCCTGCGCGAATACGACTGGGTACGCAAGGGCCTTATGTTTGAACCGCGCGGACATGACATGATGAGTGGCAGTATCCTGTACCCGCCACACGATCCGGCAAACGACACGGCTGTACTCTTTATTGAAACCAGTGGCTGCCTGCCCATGTGTGGCCATGGTACCATCGGTACAGTTACCATTGCACTGGAAGAAGGTCTGGTTATTCCGAAAACCCCCGGTTATCTTCGCCTCGAAACTCCTGCCGGTCTCGTCAGGGTACAGTATAAACAGGAGGGCAATCGCGTTAAATCAGTGAAACTGACCAATGTGCCTGCTTTTATGGCGGCCGAAAATATCAGCGTGGAGTGTCCCGATCTGGGCATTCTTCATGTGGATGTTGCCTATGGTGGCAATTTTTATGCTATCGTTGACCCACAGGAAAATTTTCCCGGACTGGAACATTTCCGCGCAGAGCAACTCGTCGCGTGGGCGCGCGAGCTCAGGAAGCGTATCAACGAAAACCACGAATTTGTCCATCCCGAAAATCCGACGATAAGAGGGCTGAGTCACATTCTCTGGACGGGGAAGCCGATTGATCCGGCATCTACAGCCAGAAATGCTGTTTTTTATGGCGACAAGGCTATTGACCGCTCTCCCTGCGGAACCGGAACCAGCGCCCGCATGGCACAGTGGTATCACAAGGGATTGCTCAAGCCGGGTGACTCTTTTATACACGAGAGTATCATCGGATCAAAGTTTATCGGAACTATCGAGGAGGAGACTACGGTGGCTGGTCGTCCGGCCATCAGACCCGGTATTGAAGGCTGGGCTGTCATCATGGGTTACAATACTATCTTGTTTAACGATGAAGACCCCTATGTACACGGGTTTCAGGTAATATAGTCAGCATGGCACAGGTACAACAATTTGAATTCAATCCTTTTGCAGAGAATACTTATATCGTCTGGGATGAAACCGGGGAGTGTGTCATCTTTGATCCGGGCTGTTATCACCGGGATGAGGAAAGGCAACTGGTTAATTTTATTACTGAAAACGACCTGAAGCCGGTAAGGCTGATTAATACGCACTGTCACCTCGACCACGTATTTGGAAACCGGTTTGTAGCAGATACCTGCGGACTTGAACTGGAGATACACCGCGGTGAACTTCCTGTTCTGAACAGCTTCGAAGGTGTTTGCAGAGGGTACGGTATCCCGGTTAATGGCAGTCAGCCTGTTCCGGGTGCATTTATAGAAGACAATCAGCGGATACGCTTCGGAAACACGGAGCTCCTGGCGTTGTTTACGCCGGGACACTCGCCGGCCAGCCTCTCCTTTTATTGCGAGAAAGACGGATTCCTGATTGCGGGTGACGTGCTCTTTCTGGAGAGTATTGGTCGTACCGATCTGCCTGGCGGAGATACGAATACGCTGCTCGGCAGTATCAGAACGCGGTTGTTTGTGTTGCCCGGAGAAACCATTGTTTACCCCGGACACGGACCTGCAACCACCATCCGGCACGAAATGGAATACAACCCGTTCCTTTAAAGCTTGATCAGGATTCTCTGTCGTTTTTGACTCGGTGAGAGAATCCTGAATAAACTCGTAATCAGCGGAGTACTGTCACATCGCCGCTGAATTCAACATCCCGGCCGTCGAGGAAACCTACCACAGCGTACCAGGTGAAGACACCCGACATCTTTTCTCCCTTGTAGGTACCATCCCAACCCAGATAGGGGTCGTTGGGCTGGAAGTCTTTCCTTTCAAACAGCAGACTGCCCCACCGGTCGTACACGCGCAGGAAGTTTATTTGCCGAACGGCCGGACCGGCATAACCGGTGAAATAGTCGTTGCCGAACTGGGTGGCTTGCTCCGGCTTGAATATATTCGGGAAATAGACGGGCCTTTTCCTGCTTACCTTTACATGTACTGTGTCGAAAGCCTCGCAGCCGTCTTCATCCACAATACGCACAATGTAATACTGTTCCCTGATGCCGGTGATGGTTGGTTCTGCCCTGTCAGCACCGTCGAGGCCCTCGGCAGGTGACCAAAAGAACTCGACAGGGCGTCCTCCGGGGTAAGTGTAGGTTTCCACATCAAAAGTGAATCCGAGGTCAATAGTAGTATCGGCGGGTATTGCTACCACCTGCAGTGCATCGGGTTCTGTTACGCGGGCGTACAGAGAGTCCTCGCAGCCTTCAGAATCGCGAACCAGAATCCAGTAATCGCCGGCAGCCAGCGAACCCAGTGTGTTCGAGGCTGAATAGTTCACACCATCGGCACTGAAAGTATATGGTGGCCATCCGCCCAGGCCTTCCACTTGCACGGCTCCTTCCGGGATGCCGTTACATCGAAGATTGGTAATTCCAAGCAAGCCGATTCCCACATCCGGTGGTTCGGTGATATAGGCACCCGTGGTAGTAAAACAGTCGTTTCCGTCGGTAATCGTGACCAGATACTGGCCCGGATTGAGACCGGAAGCCTGCAGGTCGTTTTGTCCGTTCGACCACAGAAACGTGTAATTGCCTACTCCGCCAACAGGTGTCGCAACCGCGACTCCGTCATTGGCACCATTGCAGGTGACATTTACGGTGTCAATACGAACTGTGAGTAGCGGATTGTCGGTGACAGTGACATTGAACGTACCACGACAAAGAGCATCATCAATGGCTTTGACAGTGTACATGCCTGCAGCGAAACCACCCTTGTTGCTGTCTGGTATGTATCCGCCACCCCAGTCGAACTGAACGGGAGCTTTTCCGTTTGTGACATTGAGTGAAATGACACCGTTGGCATTGCCGAAACAGAGGGGCTTTTGCACGGTTGCGTCTGCGGTCAGGATTCTCTCATGTACATCAATCGTGAATTCGCTCTGACAGTTATTGGAGTCTTTGATAACAAGGTTGATGACGCTGATACCCAGACCGGTGAGTGAGTCCCGGGCTGTAAACGGCCCCCCGTTCCAGCTGAAAAGATAGGGGGGAGTTCCCGAAGTAATATTATCTATCTTCACTTCGCCGTTTGCAGTACCATTACAGTCGGGGTAAGCCACCAGCGTATCAATTTCCACATCCGGATACACGAGTACATTCTCGATATCGGTAACCCTGCAACCGAGGTCGGTCTGGAGTTTCATGACGAT
>CAIYFY010000175.1 GCA_903925535.1 uncultured Bacteroidota bacterium
AGGATTCCCGCACGAAAATCTGCTCACCGAGGTGGCCAGAAAAGCGTGGGAAGACTGGAAGGTGCGTTCTGAATATAAACCAATTATTAATGTTGAACGCCACGACACCATCGGTATTGTAGCGGTTGACCAGCATAATAATATCTCCGGAGCCTGCTCCACCAGCGGAGCGGCCTTTAAAATGCACGGAAGGGTAGGCGACAGTCCTATTATCGGCGCCGGTATGTTTGTTGACAATGAAGTGGGTGGCGCCGCCTGCACCGGTCTCGGTGAAATGGTGCTTCGTACACTGGGCAGTTTCCTCGTGGTAGAGGAGATGAGAAGGGGGGCATCGCCTCAGAAAGCAACCGAAGCCGCTATCAAGCGACTGGTCAGAAAGTACCCTGAACAGAGCAAGGTCGCTCAGGTGGGCTTTGTCGCGGTGGATAAAAAAGGACGCCATGGCGCCTATGCCATTCATAAAGGCTTCAACTACGCCATTTACCAGAATAATGTGAATCAGGTGTTCGAGTCCGACTATCTGCTGAAAAAGCCGGGCTAAACCGTTATCTCGAGCCCGTCGTAGGCCAGACTTACCCCCGGAGGCAGACTCTGCTCCACCTCCGAAGCCAGGCCCATGTGGTGGCTCAGGTGAGTTAGCCAGGCTTGCTCCGGCTTTATTCGCCTGATCAGCTCAAGTGCTTCTGTCAGGCTCAGGTGTGTGGGGTGCCACTCATGCTGCAGGGCGTTAATTACGAGTTTTTTGACGCCCTGCAGTCTCTCCAGCTCTCCCTCTTCCATGTATTTAACATCGGTCAGGTAGGCGAAATCGCCAAATCTGTACCCGACAATAGGCAACTTCCCGTGTATCACACCAACAGGAAGTATATCCAGATCGCCAACCCTGATTGATTCCCCGGGCGTTACCGGGATCAGATCCACCCGCGGCAGACCCGGAATCGGGTCGGCAAAAACGTACTCAAAGCGTTTTTTTACTTCTGAAGCAACCCGGACAAGCGCATATACCTTCAGCGAGTCGCCGCTCCGGTGATTGAACGGCCTGATGTCGTCGAGCCCGATTACATGGTCGTTGTGCTCGTGCGTGAGCAGAATGGCGTCCAGACGCGACACGCGCGCGCGAAGCATCTGCTGGCGGAAGTCCGGACCGGCGTCAATTACCACAACGGTATCTCCCGACACAACACGCACCGACGAGCGCAACCGGTTGTCGTGCGGGTTGGAGGAGGTGCAAACCCTGCATTCACACCCGATAATGGGTACTCCCTGTGAGGTGCCGGTTCCGAGAATGGTAATGCGTGTCATGAGTCTGCTTGCTCCTTGCGCCACTTTTCAATCATATCCCTCGATTTTTCCGGGAGCTCTATTCCGCTGAGCTCAAATCTCGAAAGGATATCAAGCAGTGTGTTGATACGCGCTTCCGTATCAAAAAACTTGTTTATTACTGCAATCCGCTTGTTTTCCACCAGGCAGTAGCCGCTTTGAAAACTGCCTTTCTCATACCTGACGGTATAATCAAGTTCCTCGAATAGTGCCTCCAGTTTTTTTAACGTTGTAGCGGTATAGCGCATATTGAAGTTTGTTATCGTTCAGTTCGCAAAGGCTGTTTATCTTCGCAGCGAAGCGGCACAAAAGTATCTAAAAACTCAAACAATATGGACTCCCGGATTTTCCATCGCATTCTGCAAATTTCTTTTTTTTCTTTCTGCCTCCTGTCGGCAGCCAGTGCACAACAGCGGTTCCGCGCCGGAGCCGTTGCAGGTATCGTTGCCTCCCAGATTGACGGCGACCTTTCTGCAGGTTATAACAAACTCGGCCTCCAGTCAGGGATCAGGGTCACCAGCCTGCTCACCCAGAAAACGGAAGCCAGTATGGAATTTCTGTTCTCCCAGCGCGGCTCGCAGAGTGAACTGGTTCCGGGCGAATACGACCTGTTTCCTTTCTCGCTCAGGCTCAATTATGTGGAGGTGCCCCTGATGTGGCATTACAAGGACTGGCTGGCAGAAGGTCCCGGCAACACGGAGTATTACAAGGTCTCCGCCAACCTGGGCTTCTCTTATTCCCGTTTTATCAGCTCACGGCTCAAGGATGAGCTGAATGCGCTCGGCAGCGTCGCCCCGGATTATCTCAAAAAGAACGATTTCGGTATCAACCTGGGATTCAGCTTCTGGGCAAATCAACACCTCGGCTTCACGTTCAGGTTCTATCGCTCGCTGTTGTTTATGTACAATCCTGCCGACTGGAACCCGGCTCCCATGTCGAAGGCCTGGAATCTGCACTGCCTTAATTTCCAGGCTGTTTATATGCTTTAAAGACTGCAATATGAATCGTTTCCTGACCTTTGTACTTCTCTTCCTCGCAGCAGCCGGCAGCTCTGCAGCCCAGAAAAAGGGCGTTGAGCCCGCTCTGCTTTCTTCCACCTCCTGGCGTAATGTTGGCCCTTTCCGTGGCGGCAGATCGGCCGCTGTAACGGGCGTGGCCGGCAAACCCGACCTGTTCTACTTCGGTGCTACCGGTGGTGGCGTCTGGCGAACGCAGGACGGTGGCCGCACCTGGGAAAATATCTCCGACGGTTTCTTCGGCGGCAGTATCGGCGCTATCGAGGTGGCACCCTCCGATCATAATGTCATCTACGCAGGCGGCGGCGAGTGCACGGTGCGCGGAAATGTGTCTTCAGGCTCCGGTATGTGGAAGTCCGAGGACGCAGGCCGCACCTGGAAGTCGGCCGGACTGCCGGAAAGCAGGCATATCCCGCGCGTACGCGTACACCCGCACAACCCCGATGTCGTTTATGCAGCCGTACTGGGCGATCTGTTCAGGTCTTCTCCGGAAAGGGGCGTTTATCGCTCCGTTAACGGAGGCAAATCCTGGGAAAAGGTGCTGTTCGTAAATCCCGATGCCGGCGCGGTGGACCTGGCCATGGATCCCGCCAACCCGCGTATTCTTTACGCTTCTTTCTGGCGCGTCCGACGCACACCACACGACTTCAGTAGCGGCGGCGCCGGATCAGGTATCTGGAAAAGTACCGACAGCGGTGATACCTGGACGGAAATTACGACCAATGAAGGCCTCCCGAAGGATACAATAGGTATCGTCGGCCTCGCCGTATCTCCGGTCAAATCCGACCGCGTTTTTGCTATTGTAGAAAGTCAGTCAGGAGGCGTTTTTCGCTCCGATGACGCCGGAAAAGCCTGGACGAAGGTGAATGAAGACCGCGCTCTCCGCCAGCGCGCATGGTATTACTCCCGCATCTATGCCGA
>CAIYFY010000176.1 GCA_903925535.1 uncultured Bacteroidota bacterium
GATCCGGTGATAATCAGATAGCCGGAGTCTGCGCTGTCCCCGAATTCTGCTGCCACCTTTTCACGAATCTGCTGCTCGTACGCCGGTGGTACCGGCTCATTGAACCACTCCAGTCTGAACAACCTTCTGTCAAGAATACCTCCCGACAGAAAGGACAGTATGAAGTCATCTGACTCCGACCAGTACTTTATTGCGGCCGTAATATCGTTATCGTCGAGCCGGAGAAAATGGCTCAGAAGTTCTTCATCCCGGATCTCTTCGCCCGGTTTTCGGTATAAAAACCAGTTCAGATGCCTGGGTGCCTCAAGTGCTTTACCCGCGAGGGCCAGCGTACGTGCACGCCTGAGCGTGTTGATGAGCATATGCTCGGCGGCAACACCGGTTTTGTGCAGATAAACCTGCCAGTACATCAGCCGGCGGGCAATCAGAAACTTTTCCACGCTGTATATACCCTTTTCCTCCACAACGAGCTGGCCGTCGTGAACATCCAGCATTTTGATAATCCTGTCATAACCGATAACGCCCTCACTGACTCCCGTAAAAAAACTGTCGCGGTTCAGGTAATCCATCCGGTCCATGTCCAGCTGCCCGGAAACAAGCTGGTGCAGGAACTTTTTCGGGTATTGATCGTTGAATATGGCTATTGACAGTGTCAGTTTCCCGTCAAACTGTTTGTTCAGTTCCTCCATTATCCACAGAGAAATCTGTTCATGGTGCATTTCCACCAGCGTATGCTCCAGCGCATGAGAAAACGGTCCGTGACCAATATCATGCAGCAGAATGGCTGCGCAGACAGCTTCGGCTTCTTCGTCCGTAATCTGAACACCCTTCTGACGCAGGGTTTCTATTGACTCCTGCATCAGGTGCAGGGCACCCAGTGCATGATGGAAGCGGGTATGAAGCGCCCCGGGATACACAAACGGAGCCAGACCCAGTTGTCTGATTCTCCGCAGTCGCTGAAAATAGGGATGATCAATCAGTCCCAGCAGCAAACCTCCCGGAACCGACACAAATCCGTACACGGGATCGTTGAATATTTTATTTCTGCCGTTCATCTGTCGTGCAAAGTTCGGGTTTTTTGAATGATGTTCAACATAAATGTACCTTGCCACCCGTTCTTGTCGTTTCAACAGGAATAAACAATTAATCGCAATACCACATCAAAATGGAAAAGATCAAAATTCTTTGGGCTGATGACGAGATTGACCTCCTCAAGCCGCATATTATTTTCCTGCAGTCAAAGGGATATGACGTTGTAACTGCCTCAAACGGACACGATGCCGTCGAAATCTACGGAGAACAGTCCGCCGATATTGATGTGGTCTTTCTGGATGAAAGTATGCCCGGACTCACCGGTCTCGAAGTGCTGCCCCGCATCAAGGAGAAAAACCCCTCTGTACCGGTAGTCCTGATCACGAAAAACGAGGCTGAACATGTCATGGAAGATGCCATCGGATCGCAGATTTCCGACTACCTTATCAAACCTGTCAACCCGAACCAGATACTGCTTACGCTTAAAAAGCTGATTGACAACAAGCGGCTTGTGAGCGAGCGTACTGCCATGGATTATCAGCAGGAGTTCAGGCAGATCTTCATGCAGATTACATCGGGCCTCGATCACAACGAATGGGTGGATGCCTATCGGAAAATCGTAAACTGGGAACTGCGCGTGGATGCCAATCAGGCAAGTGCTGTGAATGAAATACTCTCTCAGCAAAAGGAACAGGCCAACACGGAGTTCGCCAAATATGTGAATAACAACTACTTCGACTGGGTTGACCGGAACAAGGAGGTGGGACCGGTTATGTCGCATTCGATGATGCGCAAACACATATTCCCTCACGTGAGCAACGGCACGCCCACAATTGTACTTCTGCTTGACAACCTGCGGTACGACCAGTGGAAAACGATCGAACCAACGCTCAATGAACTTTTCAAGACAGAAAATGAGGGGTACTTCTTCAGTATCCTGCCCACAGCCACTCAGTACAGCCGGAATGCTATTTTCGCCGGAATGATGCCGGCGGATATTGAGAAAAACTTTCCCGACAAATGGAAAAACGACTCTGAAGAAGGCGGAAAAAACCTGTTTGAAGATTTCTTCCTCGGCAAACAAATCGAGCGCGATTTCCGGAAGCCCGTCAAATGGGATTACGTGAAAGTTACCAATGTGACCCACGGCAAGGACCTGAACGATAACATCCTGCACTACCTGAATAACGATCTCACCGTTATTGTCTATAATTTTATTGACATGCTTTCACATGCGAGAACCGAGATGGAAGTGCTCAAGGAGCTGGCTGGCGATGAGCGTGCCTACAGGTCGCTGACCCGTTCGTGGTTCCTGCACAGTCCGCTGTGGACAGCACTCCAGCGACTCGAAGGCCGTGACGTTCAACTGTTTGTGACTACCGACCACGGTACCATCCGAGTTCAAAGACCCTCCAAGGTAGTTGGCGACCGGGAAACCACCACCAACCTCCGGTACAAGGTGGGACGCAATCTTCAGTATGAAAACCGGGATGTACTGGTTATCAAAGATCCGCATAAAGCAGGATTGCCAAGGCCGAATATCAGCAGCTCCTTTATCTTTGCGAAGGAAGATTACTTCTTCCTGTACCCGAACAACTACAATCACTTTTACAATTATTACCGCAACACCTTCCAGCACGGGGGGATTTCTCTGGAAGAAATGATTTGCCCTGTCGTGCGCCTAAGAAGCAAGTAAGCCGCCA
>CAIYFY010000177.1 GCA_903925535.1 uncultured Bacteroidota bacterium
GACAGCGACTGTAACGGTAAACCCGCTTCCTGTTGCTGTGATTAATGGTGTTACTACTATATGTAATGGCAACAGTACGACGCTGACAGCCTCCGGGGCCGGCATATACGCGTGGTCTGGTGGTCTTGGCAGCGATTCTGCAGTGACCGTTTCTCCGTCCGCAACCTCTGGATACACGGTTACGATTACGGACGGCAATGGCTGCACGGACACTGAAACAGCAACGGTCACGGTAAATACACTTCCAGTAGCAGTTATTAATGGTGTAACCACTATATGTAATGGCAACAGCACGATGCTGACAGCCTCGGGCGCGGGCGTGTATGCGTGGTCGGGTGGTTTGGGTACGAATTCCTCCGTGACCATTTCTCCATCCACAACTTCAGTTTATACGGTTACAATCACGGACGGCAATGGCTGCACGGACACCGAGACAGCGACTGTTACGGTAAACTCGGTTCCTGTAGCTGTGATTAATGGTGTTACCACTATCTGCAATGGCAACAGTACGACGTTAACTGCCTCCGGGGCTGGTCTGTACGCGTGGTCTGGCGGTCTTGGCAGTAATTCTGCAGTGACCGTTTCTCCATCCACAACCTCAGTTTATACGGTTACTATCACGGACGACAATGGCTGTACGGATACCGGGACAGCGACTGTAACGGTAAACCCGCTTCCTGTTGCTGTGATTAATGGTGTTACTACTATATGTAATGGCAACAGTACGACGTTGACAGCCTCCGGGGCTGGTTTGTACGCGTGGTCTGATGGTCTTGGCGGTAATTCTTCTGTGACTGTATCCCCCTCTTTCACAAAAAGCTATACAGTCACGATTACGGACAGCAATGGCTGCACTGATACCGAGACTTCCATTGTGACAGTTAATCAGTTGCCAGTAGCGGTGATTAATGGTGTTACCACTATTTGCGGCGGTAACGGCACCACGCTGGTCGCTTTGGGTGGAGATTCATTTGCATGGTCTGGCGCCCTTGGTAGTAGTTCATCTGTAACGATTTCCCCGTCTTCCACGACGAGCTATACGGTTACAATCACCGATAGCAATGGCTGTACAGATACAGAGACTGCCATTGTAACTGTGAACCAGCCACCAGTGACTGTAATTGCCGGTGTTACCATAATATGTAGTGGTAACAGTACTACGCTTGTAGCTTCCGGCACAGGCTCGTATATCTGGTCTGGCGGTCTGGGTACAGGTACTTCAGTCACCGTTTCCCCCTCTTCTACCACAAGCTATACAGTCACTGTCACTGACAGCAATGGTTGCACTGATACCGGGAGCTCTACAGTGACGGTGAATGTACTTCCCGTAGCATCAATCAGTGGTGTCACTGCAATTTGTAATGGTAACAATACGACACTGACCTCTTCGGGTGCCAGTTCATACGCATGGTCTGGCGGTCTGGGTACAAATTCCACTATTTTAATATCACCGTCATCTACTACAATCTATACAGTTACAATCACCGATATCAATGGTTGTACCGATACAGAATCTGTAACTGTGACGGTGAATCAGCCTCCCCAGGTTGTTATTAACGGTGTGACTGCGGTTTGTAATGGCAATAGTACCATACTGACAGCTTCAGGGACAGGTGTGTACGCATGGTCGGGTGGACTGGGTTTTGACGCTGCTGTTTCGGTATCCCCTTCATTAACAACGACTTATACAGTTACGGTTACTAATCCTGGTGGTTGTACAGATACGGATTCAGTAACCGTAGTCGTAAACGCACTTCCAACTGCCGTAATCAGCGGATTATCCACGATATGCGAGGGAAACAGTACTGTGCTGCTTGCCTCGGGCGCAAGCGCGTACGCGTGGTCCGGCGGACAAGGCAATAACGCATCCATCACAGTCACTCCTGTATCATCAGTTTCCTACACGGTTACCGTTACAGACTTAAATGGCTGTACTGACACTGAATCCGTCGCAATTACAGTCAACACCAGTCCGACGGTGTCAATAAGTGGGAATACTACTATCTGCAGCGGAGCGGTTGCAACACTGGTCGCTTCCGGCACTGGTACTTTCATCTGGTCAGGCGGACTGGGAAATAGTGCGGCTGTTGCTGTATCACCTGTTTCATCAGCGGCATATACGGTGACAGTGACCGGAAGCAATGGTTGTACTGATACCGAGACTATTCTGGTAAATGTGAACCCTCTTCCCAATGCTGTGATAAGCGGTTTGACCGTGATATGCTCGGGTAGCAGTACCACACTTACTGCCTCCGGTGCCGGTATGGGTACATACAAATGGTCGGGAGGACTGGGCAATAGTGCCTCTGTTACCATTACTCCTGCCGTGACATCTACATATACTGTTACTGTCACGGGAATTAACGGATGTTCGGATACAGAAACGACTACGGTAACAGTAAATTCACTCCCAGGTGCGATTATAAGTGGTTCATCCATCATTTGTACAGGTGCCACAGCTACGCTTGTCGCCTCTGGTTCCGGAACATTCGTCTGGTCGGGTGGATTGGGGAGTAATCCCTCTGTTACAGTTTCTCCTTTATCCGCAACAACCTATACAGTAACGGTTACCGGTTCGAACGGTTGTACCAGCAGTGCTTCTGCCCAGATAGCTGTCAGAATATCACCGATAGCTTCTGTCAGTGGTGTAACAGCCATCTGCAGCGGAAATTCTGCCACACTCACGGCCTCCGGTTCAGGTACATACCTTTGGTCAGATGGACTTGGTACCAGTGCAAGCATTAGTGTTTCTCCTGTATCCACCGCTACTTTCACCGTCACAGTTACCAACAGCTTCGGCTGTACCGACAGTGAGACGGTAACTGTAAGTGTTAATCCGGTTCCGGTTCCTGTTGTCAGCGGGGCTACAACCATTTGCAACGGCAGTTCTGCTGTATTGACGGCTAGTGGTGGTATTTCTTATCAGTGGAACAACGGCAGCAGTACACCGTCCACACAGGTTAGTCCGGCAACAACAACTGCTTACACAGTTACTGTTACAGACGGCTTAGGTTGTACCGCAACGAAGAGTGCCCAGATAGTTGTTCAGGGCCTCCCGGTTCTCGCACAGTTGTCGCCGTTGTATGGATCGGTCGGTTCCGTCATTACTGTAACAGGCCTCAATTTCATCAATGTCACTCAGGTCAGACTAAACGGCGTAAATTGTCCTGTATTTTCGGTAGTTAGTCAGACACAGATGAGTGTGACAATGCCTTTTAGTGGAGCCATTCTGACCGCCAGTGCCACTATGCAGTGTGGTACTGCAAGTTTAAATACAAACGACCTTTCTGTCTCGTCCGTCAATCCATTATCAGGCGCTCCGGGTACCATAGTCAGGATTACAGGCAATAATATGACAAATGTGCAGTCTGTCACAATAGCAGGGGTACCACAGTTGATTTTGTCAGCAACAGCCAGTTACGTGGATATATTTGTGATGCCGGGCTCATCAACGGGTACGATATCGGTGTCTTCTGCCACGGCCACTGCAGTATCAGCAGACGTGTTCACAGTAACGGCAACGCCGGCACCACAGATTCAGCAGGGCGGTAAACTGACCGCTCTTGGAGCAACCGGAACATCGCTACAGGGAACCTCGGTCGCTGTGAGTGCTGACGGGAATACAGTGATAGTAGGTGCGCCGTCCGATAATAATAATATCGGGTGCGCCTGGATATATGTGCGTAATGGTACTTCCTGGACTCAGCAAGGAGGCAAACTGGTGGGCTCCGGAGCTCTCGGGCTCGCAAGACAGGGTACGTCGGTAGCAATCAGTGCTGACGGAAATAGCGTAGCAATTGGCGGGCCACTGGACTACCTGTCTGCCGGCGCTGTCTGGGTGTTCCGACGCATGGGTACAACCTGGTCGCAACAGGGAAATAAACTGACGGGCTCCGGAGCAACAGGCAATGCACAGCTCGGTACTTCGCTCAGTATGAGTGCCGACGGTAATTCTCTTGCAGCAGGTGGAATCGCTGATAATACTTTCTCCGGAGCAGTCTGGGTATTTGCAAGGGCAGGCAGTAACTGGGCTCAGCAGGGCGGAAAACTGGTAGGCAGCGGTGCTGTCGGAAGCGCACGTCAGGGCTGTTCGGTAGCTCTCAGTTCTGATGGAAAATACCTGGTGTCAGGTGGTTACAATGATGATAACAAGCGGGGCGCCATCTGGATATATGAAAAAACTGGCAGCGGGTGGATACAGCAGGGCAATAAGCTGGCAGGGGCAAGTTCCGCCAACGCTTTCCAGGGCTACTCGGTCGCAGTCAGCGCTAACGGAAATACGGTACTTTCGGGCGGCCCGAATGATGCACTTAACAATACCGGTGCCGCATGGGTATTCGTAAAAAATGGTAACACGTGGATTCCTCAGGGAGACAAACTACTGGGCACGGGCTGGATTAACCCGTCCAGACAGGGGGGGGCAGTCGCACTCAGCGCTGATGGAAATACAGCAGTACTGGGTGGATTTGGTGACAATAACGGAATAGGAGCACTGTGGACATTCAAAAGAAACGGAACGGTCTGGACTCAGTCTGGTGCAAAAATAGCTGCATCAGGTGTAACAGGTCAGGCCAGACAAGGTACCGCACTCGGAATTAGTTCCAATGGATCAACTGCGGTAGTCGGCGGACCCGGCGACGCATCCGGAAAAGGGGCAGCCTGGATATTTATATCAGGATCTTCTTTCGCAGATGCCGGGGCCAATACGCGGGAAATACCAGTATCTCCCGGTCTGATCAAACTGTTCCTTGAACAGAACATACCCAATCCTGTCACAGACCTTACGACCGTTAAATTCAGCATTCCCGAAGCTTGTACCGCATACTGGCAGATATGCGACATGAACGGCAGGGTAGTAGAGGATCTGATGCGCGACTATCCCGCTGGCGAAAATACCGAGGTTTTCAATATGAACGGATATCAGGGTGTATACTGGTACACACTGAAAACTCCGTTCGGAACTGAAACCAGAAAGATGGTGATGGTAAACTAGGGTGTGTCTGAAAAATACCGGCGAGATCGAAAACAGCAGATTTGGGGTTTTGGAAAAAGGTGCTTTTGAGGGCAATATCGGGTTATATTGCTCTCAAAAGACCTGCCGGACAGATTCCCAAAGATGCGTTTTCGGTCCGGCAAGTATTTTTCAGACACACCCTGGTTCTCAGAACTCCGGAAAACCCGGATTCCGGTTGTTCAGTTATCGAGAATAACCGGAATTTACTTTTTCCTGACCATCATCAGCCCGTCGCGTAAAGGCAGAATTATGTTTTCAACGCGCTCATCAGCGTGGACACAGGCGTTGAATTCACGCAATACACGTGCTGTCTCATCCTTCATGTCTCCTCCAGCTACCTTCCCGTCCCAAAGAACATTGTCAGCCAGGATAATACCTCCTGACCTGACCAGCGGCAACACCATCTCGTAGTGCCGTTGATAATCCAGCTTGCCGGCATCCAGGAATACCAGGTCAAAAACTTCATTCAACCCGGGTATAATCTCGGAAGCATCACCAAAATGTGAGACCACCTTGTCGTCCAGACCAGCCAGTCGGATATATTTGCTGATAATCCATCGCAACTCATCGTTTACCTCAATGGTATGCAAAATACCACTGTCTGTAAGTCCGCTGGCCAGACATATAGTAGCGTAACCCGTGAAGGTGCCAATCTCCAGAATTCGGGAAGGTCTGAGCATCTGGCTGACAAACTTCAGCATCCTTCCCTGAAACACTCCGCTAAGCATTTGCGGACTGAGCGTTTTCAGGTTGGTTTCCCTCTCCAGAGACTCCAGCAGGGCAGACTGAGAAGATGTGTGGGCCAGACAATAATCCAGTTCCAATAAACGAGCCAGCATAAACGGTGTTTTTATGATAAAATCGGTATTTGTGAGCACAAAAGAACACACTAAAGCTTGAGCGCAATTTTTTTTATGATTTTTTTTGAAATTCTTTTTGTGAATTGAAGTTTGACTGTATCTTTGCACTCGCTTTTGAAAAGGGGGTTTTGCTCCGCCAAAAAAGCAAAGTTATTTGACAATAGAAAGCCTTAGACGGCTTTATTTCAAGCCACTGTAGCTCAGTTGGTAGAGCAGCTGATTTGTAATCAGCTGGTCGGGGGTTCGAGTCCCTCCAGTGGCTC
>CAIYFY010000178.1 GCA_903925535.1 uncultured Bacteroidota bacterium
ATAATGAAGAAGTGTACAGCGCCCCGCTGAATGTTGCGCTCTCTTTGCCCGATTTCCCCAACCTCATTCTGGGCTGTGTCCCTGTCAACGGAGTCAGGGCAGAGTATCTCATCGCCAGCAACAAACCCGATGAGGCACTCGCCGAACTTGACAGGTTTCCGGAATTGAACAGGTACAGCAATCACTGCGACAACCTGAGAAGTATCATTTTTGAGTCGCGCGGACAAGCAGACAGTGCCTATTATTATTCACACAGGGCGTTCTTTAATTATCCCCGGGTATTCCCTTACTACAAAAGGTTTCTGCGATGCTGTGTACTCAAATCGGATACTGCCAGCATGGGACAGGCTTTCCGTCTGATCCACAAGTTCAGGCCACAGGGAATTGTCGTTGACGCATATCTGAGAGGCATGCAGGACGTGGTAAAGGGGAAGGACCCCCGCCTCGATTCTCTGCTGGAGAACGCAATTGTCAGGTATCCTGCAGATTCGGTCCAACTCAGTGAAACCCGGCGCTTGTTCATGCGCAACGGCTGGATCAAAACAAACAGTACCGAACTGACTGATTACGCATCGCTGGCGGTTGTTTACTTTAACAAGAATGACTTTAAAAAGGCATCGGAAATGTGGCTAAAAAGTGCTGAAAAGGAGCCCGATGTGATTTCTCACCAGGAAAACATTGGTATTTGTTTTGTCAAAATGAATCAGTTTGCCAAGGCTATTCCCTATTTCAACAAAGTACTGAAAATGGGAACGGGTAATAAAAATGGCAAAACAGAGTTTCTGCTGGGTATTTCCTACATCGGAATTGACGACAGGAAAAACGGATGCAAATTTCTCGGCAAGGCAGCCGAACTGGGCTACCCCGATACCCGTCAGTACCTCGACGCCTACTGCAAATAGCCGTATTATTTCTATTGACTGCTCACTGCAATACGCTCACGCCGGAGGATTCCATGTTTGCGCGATACCAGTGAAAGTACATACACACCCGATGGAATACTGCCCAGATCGAGAATTGTACGGTGTCTGCCCTCTGTTTCCTGTGAAAAAGGCGTCCGCGTTATCAGGCGTCCGGTCTGATCAGACAGCGTAACTGCCACTTCATCTGACTCGCTGAGGGTATAAGTGACGTTCGTCCTGTCGCTCGCCGGATTCGGGAATACCTCCAGTCCCGCCAACGGGCTGGCCGGTATGTTAGCCGCCGAGGCCTCCAGCATGTTGATCTGCCACATTCCCAGTCCATGCGTCGCAACCCGGAGTTTCCGTGTCTGCGGAATCACGCTCAGGTGCATAACCAGCATAGCTTGCGGCCCGTCTTGTCCGTAGGGTAACCACGACTCTCCGCCGTTCTGACTGACCCACACTCCTAGGTCATTGCCAATGTAGATGATTTCCGGATTGTCCGGATCCATCACCATGGTGTTCACCGGCACATCCGGAAGTCCGTTGTCCATGGCCTCCCAGGATTGTCCGCCATTGACGGTGCGCCAGACGTGCTGTGTGTTGAAGCCTCCAAACACGGCCCAGGCTGTTTCCTGGTCGGTCGGGTGCCAGTTGATATCCATACAATACCGGTTGGGCAAGCCCGTCATCAGCTGGGGTGCAGCGCCGGACACATATTTGAATACCCGCGCCTGATCGGTATTACTGGGAGCCGTGCTGAAGTACAACTGACCTGAATTGGCCGGATTGACGGCTATGGTAATGATAAAATTGCCCTCATCTACCTCCTGTGTCACTTTGGTCCAGTTCTGACCGGCATTGTTTGAGCGCCAGAGACTTTTTGCGCCTGCGTACATGATATCCGGATTGGAAGGAGCAAGCTCAAAGGGACCGTTGAAAGCGGCATTCTCGTTGATCTGGCTTCCGATGCCCTGCCAGTTTACACCGCCGTTGGTACTTCTGTTCAGGGCGAGATACTGGTAAGAGCCGTACATGATATTGTCGTTTCCGGGCCGGATTGCCGCACTGAGCCCGTCGCCCCCGAGCACGCGCGTCCACGCGGGATCACCCCTGTAAATAGCGGTGGCATTGTCCTGCATACCGGCAATACACAAATCGGGGTTGCCGGAAGAGTTCCCCACATTGGCATAGAACTGCTGAGTCTGGTAACCACCGTTCCGCCCCTCAAATGTTTCACCCCCGTCATGGGAAAGAAACAGTCCGCCATCGGTTACCGCCATCAACCTGTCGGGATGGTGCATGCTGTAATAAACCCGGTGTATATCTGCATGAATATAATCCGGCGGACCTTCCGGGCCACCGGCAGGCACATAGCCGAATGTCCAGAGGTACCAATACGATTTTTGTGTGACAGTCGTGCCACCGTCCTCCGATTTCCAGCTGTCGAAACCGGCCCAGAAGATGGTATTGGGACTGCCCGGATAAACAGCTACATCATGCGAGTACCATCCCTGATGCTTGCACACATCAGTGTTATTGATGAGTGTCCAGGAATCGCCGCCATCGTTGGTTTTATACAGACCCACCTGTTTGAGGACATCACCAATACTGGCATAAATAACCCCGGGCTGAGAGGGCGACATCCCGAGTTTGGCGCGGCCCGAGTAGGAATCCGGCAACCCGGTGGTCAGTTTTTCGAACGAATTGCCCCCGTTTTCCGACCGGTATATTCCGCTCACGGCATTGTCGTCGAGCGAACCGTGGGTTACATATATTATACTGGTATCGGCTGGATTGATTTCAATATCCACAGCCATGGAAAGCGGGTGAACCACCTGCCAGGAAATACCTGCATTATAACTTCTGAGCAATCCTTCCGTGGTGGCGGCGTACACAGTTTCGGGTCTGAGCGGATTGAGCAGGATATGCTGAACGGCCCGCAGCTGCCCGTAACTCCAGTCCAGACACTTGCTCCAGGATTGTCCGCCATCGGAGGACTTGAGTATACCGATACCGTAAGTACCCCGGGTGGTGCGAATGGCAATATTGGGAAGCGAATTTTCGAGATTGTACACCTCGCCCGTGCCTGCATAGATCACCTTCGGATCTGCCGGATTAATCGCAATACTGCTCACGCCGAGCACCGGAAAACCAGTTTCCACACGCTGCCATGCTGCGGCGCCGCGACCGCCTGTAGTCGTTTTCCAGATACCGCCCGAGGCACTGCCCATCCAGATAATATTGGAGTCGAGCGGATGTTCGGCCAGGCACAGCGTTCGGCCGCCAATATTGACAGGACCAATTGGCTCCCATCCGGGATTCCGCTCCCCCCTGTCGGCCGCAGCACGTGCAGCAGCCAGCGCCTCCATATACTTTTCCGTGTGAAACTGTCCGTCGGGAAACATGCGCGATGCCGCCCAGAGTCCGAGTGCCGCTCCGGCTTCCGAGGGACTTTCCGTGCTGACCGACTGACAAGCGGCAGCGAAGAGGATAATCGCGACCAGCAACGAGGAGGAGGTATACCTGATTTTCATGATTGAATTGAATTGAAGGGCAATGATACGGAGGAAATAAATGCACAGGAACCCTTATTTCCGGCAAAATGAAACTGCAGGTTTATCAAACACGGTTTTTGTCATAACTTTGATTTGGCTATATGCCCGTAGCCGGACACCAAAGTGCGATTCCGGGCGTACCGGATTGAAAACCATGCGGAAAATTCTGTTTTTACTTCTGACTCCCTTCCTGATGTATGGTCAGGGCTACACATCCTATTTCACCGGCAACCAGACCGACAAGATAGCCAGTCCGGGTGGTGGAATATGCCTGATGGGCGGTGCCACCGAAGACGATAATGCCATGCGCTGGTTTCTGGAGCGGGCGGGCGGGGGCGATGTGCTGGTGCTACGGGCCAGCGGCGCCGATGGCTATAACGAGTATATGTACACCGCAATGGGCGTCAGTCTGAATTCGGTGGAAACCATCGTCTGCAGCAGTGCCGCAGCGAGCAACAGTCCGTATGTGCTCCAGAAAATCAGGCAGGCAGAAGCCATCTGGTTTGCAGGGGGCGACCAGTGGAAATACATATCATACTGGCAAAACACAGCAATTGACAGTCTGATCAATCGGGCAGTACAGGAGCGGAATATCGTATTGGGCGGCACGAGTGCCGGTATGGCAATCATGGGCGGCTACCGGTTTTCAGCCAGAAATGGAACCGTAACCTCTTCCAGCGCACTGGCCAATCCGTATGACATCAAAGTGACCGTTGACTCACAGGTTTTTCTGGATAACAGATTTCTGCGCGATGTGATCACGGATACGCACTTCGATAATCCGGATCGCCGTGGCCGTCTGATGGTATTTCTGGCCAGAATTTTCAACGATTACGGTGCAGAAGCCAGAGCAATAGCCTGCGATGAGTACACCGCCGTCTGTGTTGATACCAGCGGGACTGCGCGCGTTTTCGGAGGTGCACCACTGTACGATGACAATGCCTGGTTCATACAGGTTAACTGTGAAATACAGGTTCCAGCGCCTGAAAATTGCAGTCCCGGACAACCTCTCACCTGGAATCTGAACGGGAAAGCGCTTAATACATACAGAATCAGGGGGGATGCCCCGGGCACAGGAACATTCCAGCTGAACGACTGGAAGTCAGGGACGGGTGGCAGCTGGTTCGACTGGTACGTGAACCAGGGAGTGCCCGCTACAGCACCCGGAGGAGCACCGGAATGTATCGTTTTCACAGAGGAAGCCGGCGACACGGGAAGATTCAGCATATTTCCCAATCCGGCAGGCGATTACCTGACAATCAGGCAACATGACGGTGAAGGCAAAGAGATGCGCGTATCTTTCACCGACCTGCATGGCCGACTCATCAGCCGTTTAAGTTTAACCGGTGGAGAGGCACAGGTTGACACCGGTTTTCTCGAAGCGGGAATATATATTCTTGGCATCACAGCCGGAAATCGCAGCGTACACACCAAAATCATTAAACACCGGTAACCAATTGACAATATGGCAATCAGCGACATTTCAAAACAGGAAATCAGGGATTCCGAGATTGTCTCGGGCAGCGAAATCAGACAGGGCGTTTTTAACCTGATCCGGGAAGAATACCCCGATTTTAACGGCGACAGCATCCTGTCCATGGATGAACTGAACAGATACAGACGGCTTTATCTGACCCGGCTGGTAGAACAGGAGCACGGAGAACTGGCCCGGATTGATCTGGATGTGATGCGTGCCATACAGAACAACTCCATCCTGTCCGAAAATATAGACGTGAAGAAAAAATCGCGCAGGACCCGCGGACAAAAGCTGGCAGACCAGATTGCGGCATTCGGGGGCAGCTGGACATTCATCATCGCTTTTTTCTCATTTCTGATGTGCTGGATGCTGCTCAACAGCTTTCTGCTGGGCCAGTATGCATACGATACATATCCATACATTCTGCTTAACCTCATCCTCTCGTGTATTGCTGCCATACAGGCCCCGATTATCATGATGAGCCAGAACAGACAGGAGCAAAAAGACAGGCAACGCGCAGAGAACGACTACAAAGTGAATCTGAAGGCAGAACTGGAAATCAAGCTGCTGAGCGAGAAAATTGACCACCTGCTGGTTCACCAGAACAAGAAACTGCTGGAGATCCAGGAGGTACAGATTGATTACCTGGAGGATTTGATGAAGAAAATCGGCGGCGTTAAATAGTGTGTCATTCGTTCAGGCCTTTCCCGCTCAATATGGCAGGAATGCACTTCTCTATCCTGGCCTCGCGGGTTTTTGACTGCCTGGCACCGGAAAAATGTATCAGGTACCCGCGCCTGCGCCCGGGCGTAAGCGCATGAAAGGCATCCTTCAGCGCCGGCATCTGGTTCATCCGATTCAAAAACTCTTCGGGTATTCCGAGTTCTTCGGGCGGTTTGAATTCCACTTTTAATCCTGCCTTTTCGATTTCTATGGCTTCAAATATATAGTTCCTGAGTATTTCTGCACGCGCTGTTACGTCCTGCACGCTTGTGAACCGTATCAGTCGGGCAGCCTGGGTGTTCTCTCCCGCCCTGACCAGTATTCCTGCTTCATCCTGCAGGAGCGCTCCCTTGAAAAAACTGACCGAGCAGAAATCCTTGAAAGCTGCCAGCATCAGTACATTATTTCCCTGATAAGTGTAACAGGGTACACCCCACTTGGATTCTTCCACCAGCGTGCAGTCCAGCAGAATAGTGCGCAGGAGTTGCAGCTCTTCGGCCCAGGTGTGCACCTTGCAGGCGGGTGTTCCGCCCAGTTTGCAGCGGCCGCATCCTTCAGCGAAATAGGTTTCTGTGTCTTTTGTCATGGAAACTGAAATATCAGGGGCAAAGATATTGGACTATATTCAGGATTTTCTGTCGGAACAGAAATAACAGGGGTCGTCCCCTCTCTGTCCAAACTCCAATAATGAAACGCTCAACTCGATTTTATCAAAAAACGCCTCACTCACTCTTTCTTCCTTTTCTCTCTGATAAAATCATCCACATTATCCAGCCGGGGCGACTCCAGCAGGCTCTTCCAGTCGAATGCTGCATCAAACGGGGTGAGCAGTTTCTGTGGATCCAATACCCGCGGATCGGCCGGGAGTGCCTGAAAGGGTGTAAAATCGGGCTTGTCGGTGAAAAAATCACTCAGATCGCTGGCTGCAGCATCATACTGGTTCAGGTAAGGAACACCCAGAATGTTCCAGAATGTTTTAAATATACTGCCAAAGCTGGTATGCGTATGTGATACATGATTCTTTTTTGCCCACGGCGAACATACCATCAGCACGCTCCTGTGCGCGTCCACGTGATCGCGCCCGTCCTGCGCATCGTCTTCGGTGATAACAATTGCCATCTCCTTCCAGTACGGGGTCTGTGAGAGGAACTCCACCACCCTGCCGAGCGCCAGGTCGTTGTCGGCCATGTAGCTCTCCCTGTACGGGTAACCGGCTCCCGGACGCTCTCCGGCACCGTGATCCTGCGGCAACATGAGGGTAATCACCTGTGGCATCGGTTCTTTCCCGGACAGCCACTTGTCCCTGAATTCCTGCATGAACACATCGGCCCGGAACTGATCGGGTATGGCCATATTATAGGTAGCGTACTGCCGCGACGAGCGGTGATACAACGGACCCGGAACCGGGAAATTCACCAGTACCCGCTGTCCGCCGTATTTCATGGTACTGTCGGTGAAGTTGGAACCCATCTCGGTGCCAAAACCGAAGTTGTAAAACGAGATCTTGTTCCGCTCCAGATGATCCCACAGCGACCCGGCCTCGTTGTAATCCTCCGGGAAAATCGCCCCGGCACCGCCTGTCCAGGCAAAGCGCCCCCTGGCTTTGTCACCATACCGGTGTCCGCCGTACCCGGAGGCCACTTCCGTCTCGGTCCACTCGTTCGGGTAGGTGTTGGCCAGCCAGCGGTGCCCGTCAGCGCTGTGGTCGCCGTCCACGTAAAAGTTGTCGCTGATCCCGAAACGCTGCGCCAGGGCCAGGTGGTTGGGCATTACAATCGCGTTTTTCACGGTGTCTGTTCCTGCCTGGTTCGCAAAGGTGCGGTTGTAGCCATACCGGGCCAGCAACGGCTCGCCCACTCCGCGGGTGAGCTGACCAAATACCTCGTCGTAGGTTCTGTTCTCTTTGGATATAAATACGATATGCTTTACCGGACTTTCCCTGAGCCCCGGAGCAGGCGGTACCGGACAGGCGGCCGTATCTTTTACAGGCTCCACCCGGAAATTCTGCCTGATGACAGTTTCTGTGTACTGCTGCAGCTGATCATCCGCAGGGATATCCAGTACCGTGACGCTGCCCTTCATCAGGTGCCCCACATAACTGCCTTCCGGACCCTCCCGGAAGGTATAACCGCCATTCGGACCACTGCCGAAGCCTTTGGCGTTAGCCACTATCAGTTTCCTGTTATCGGGTGAAACGGCGAGTTTAGACGGGAACCAGCCCACGGGCAGATAGCCCTTCACCGTGAGGGAAGGTACATCTATCACTGCCACCGCATTGATACCCGAAGCTGCTACATACAGTCTTCGCTGGTCGGGCGACAGGGTTATTCCGAAAGGGATTACACCCCTCTTGCCCGATAACTGCGGTACCGGTTTCAGGAACAGCTGCTGCGCTACCCTGCCCCGCTCCGGATCTATCACCGAAATACAGTCGTTGGTGCCATTGGTCACGAATACTTTCCCCGGGGCTGCCACTATGGAGTTGGGACCTGAACCGCCCACCGCCGGAATACCCTCTATTTTTTCTCCCACCAGGAATCCGGTCTTGATGCGGTGCTTCACCACAGGTTCGGGACCAGATACATCAATGGCCCACACCGAAAAGGACTCGGGTGCGTTCGGATCGCCCAACCCGGGCACTTCATAATCCCCGGTCTCGTACCCTTTTCTCATTTCTTCCGAACCGAAACCGGAAGTGGGAAACACCGGTGCCTTTTTGGGGTCATCACCTTTTTTACCCTTCAGATAACTGTATTCAAACATGCCTACATTGGCAACATATACCGTTTTTTCATCAGGTGAAAGGGTGATGCCAAACGGATAACGCCCCACCGGCACCGAGCGAATGACCTTGCGCGTGCGCGTGTCCGCGACGATCATCCTGAAGTTGCTCTGATCGCATATATACAGGGTGGATTCATCCCGGGTGAGCACCATGTCGCCCGGGCAGCCCTCCGGAAATTCATCGGAATTACAGGAGATGGAGTCCAGGCGCTCGCCGGTTTTCAGATCGAACAGATATACTTTATTGGAAATACCACCAGCTACCCACACCTGACTGTTATCGCGGGTAATCGCGAGTCCCATAAACACGTCCTCCAGCAGGTGCTCGTCGTTGTCGTGCCCGTCAGGAATCTGCTGCACCTGTGGCGCCTCTGAAAACGGCTGTCTGATCAGCGTCACAGAAAAAGGCCGGTTGCCTGAGTTGGCAGTCACGGCCACCGAACCATCGGGGGAAAGCGCGAGTCCATACGGGTGCGGCGCAATACGGATGGTACTGCCCATGGGCCTGACTATCCGGCCGTTTGGAATAATACTCGTACCGGCTGTGTCTATCCGGCAGTATTCATCGCCCGCCGGAGCGGATATAGTCCATTGATGCGACCAGGCATCGCGATTTTTAACCGAAGTACAGGCTGCAAGCAACCCCGAAGCAAGCAGAATATGGTGGAAATATTTCATAGCGGCAAAGGTCGGAAGCAGCAGGTAAAATCAGCATTAAGTTTGAAAGATGGATAAACGAAAAACTGCAGCACAGGATTAACTTTGCCTTTCTGACGCGATAATCAGTTAGCTTACATGAAAAACTGGCTTCTCTTTTGCCTTTTCTGCGCCATATTAATGGATCTCCGCGCCCAGGTGCAGCCCGACTCACTGAACACTGACTCGCTCCGCGAACTGGTGGTAACAGATCTGCGGATGCCCGGACGGGCGGGCGCATCTTCCGAAGCCATCGGAATACTGGGGAAGTTACCTCTAATGAACAGTCAGCTCAGAACGACCCCCGAGGCGCTGGCTGCCATGCCCGGACTGTTTGTTCAGAAGACAAATCACGGCGGAGGATCGCCCTTTATGCGCGGACTCACCGGTAATCAGGTTCTGCTGCTTGTTGACGGTATCCGGCTCAACAATTCCACTTTCAGGTATGGCCCCAATCAGTACCTGAATACAGTAGGTGTCTTCTCCATTGCGCATGTGGAGGCGCTGCGCGGAAGCGGTTCGGTTCAGTATGGCTCGGATGCCCTGGGCGGCGTGGTACATATTTTCACCGAATCACCCCGATATGGCGGAAATACCTGGGGCGGGGAGATAATCGCTCGTGGTGCCTCGGGTGAAATGGAACTCAGCGGCCATGGCAGGCTGAACTACAGCGGTGAAAAAACAGCGTTCACCGCCGGCTACGGCCAACGGACATTCGGGGATCTGGTGGGCGGTGATACCACCGGCATACAGTCGCCAAGCGGATACAATGAGCAGACCTACGATGTGAAGGGATTTGTCAAAACCGGCCGGAACAGCGAGCTGATTCTGGCCTCACAGGCTACTTTTCAAGAGGATGTAGATGTTTATCACAAGGTAAAACTGGAGAATTTTCAGTATAACCGGATGGCTGCCCAGCAAAGGAAGCTGCACTATGCCCGATTCAACAGCCAGATGAATAAAGGTGTCATCAGCCAGATTTCAGCCACTGCCAGTGTACAAAACAATACCGAATGGCGCGAAAGCCTGAAAAACGGCTCAACTGTCAGGCGGGACGAGAAGGACAGCATACGCACACTCGGATTTACGGGTGAAGTGATTACCCGGTTTTCCGGCAACTGGAAAGCCAGTACGGGCATCGAATGGTACCACGATCTGGTGAACAGCAGTCGCAGCAATGTACTGGCTGACGGTTCGCAGCAGGCGCTCCGCGGATTATACCCCGATGGCTCGCGAATGTCGGCACTGGCATTATATACTGTTCACCAGGCCGACTGGCGGCACTGGCAGTTCACTGCCGGCGGGCGTGTTAATACTTTCAACATAAATATGGAAGATAACGCGCTCGGGGAAGTCAGGCAGCACACCACTGCGCTGGTAGGCAACACGGCTCTTCAGTATAAAATGAATCAGGCAATCCGGTTTATTGCCTCTTTAAATTCGGGATTCAGGGCGCCCAATATTGACGATCTGGGTACTCTGGGAATCGTGGACTTCAGGTTTGAAACACCCAATTATGAACTCAGGCCGGAGCGTTCGCTGCAGGGACAGCTTGGTATGAAATGGGAAAGAAAACAGTTCATCAGCGAGGTATTTATCTACAGAAACCGCCTTTCCGGTCTCATTTCCCGCGTCAGGGTAGATACCCAGACTGTACAGGGTTATCCGCTGTACACCAAGGTAAACAGCGGCAAAGCATATATTCATGGAATAGAATCTGCGTTCCGGTGGAATCTGTACCGGAACCTGAGTCTGAGTGGTTCATTCACCTGGACCCGCGGTGACAATGTCTCTGCCTCGGAACCCATGCGACGCATACCGCCGGCATTTGGCTGGCTCAAACTGAGTTACCTGCCAACCCTGAACACTTACGTCAGTATGGAATGTCTCGCAGCGGGCAGACAGGACCGGCTTGCCCGGGGCGACCGGGACGACAACCGGATTCCCGCAGGAGGCACACCGGGGTGGAGTGTACTCAACGCGCACGCCGGCTATACCTGGAAACGGATCTCGGTCAACCTGTCCGCCCAGAACCTGGCCAACGTGGATTACCGGACCCACGGATCAGGAATCAACGGCGTCGGGAGGTCGCTCTGG
>CAIYFY010000179.1 GCA_903925535.1 uncultured Bacteroidota bacterium
AAATCTGCGCAAAACATCTGCGTGACATCTGCGCGAAAAACCATTTACCCGGCCCACCCGTCTCCTGTTTTCGACACTGGGACACCCAAAATAAACAAGTTTTTTGACGCAAATAACTGATATACAATATCTTACATTTTTTTTATAAAAAATGTGTCGAAAGCAGGAAACCAGGCTAATCGCAGAACAACCAGGCTGGAGCCACCCTGCAGAAAGGAACCGGAAAACACGATGGTGTTGAATATCGAAGTAATGCAGGGTATCAGGTAAATTTCGGTGTTCAACACTTCACAACACCTGCCCTTCACCCACTAATCCTCTCTCTTGCTCCCGGCAATGGTAACGCCCAGACCGCCGTCAATGCGGATGGCCTGACCTGTGAAAAAGCCGCCCTGCGGGCCCGCCACCAGGAGAACCAGCGCAGCCACTTCTTCCGGGGTACCGATGCGCTTTACCAGGTGCATATCCATACACTCCTGATACACGGCCTCCGGATCGGGCGATAACTGTATGGCATCGCGGAGCATGGGGGTGTCTATGGTGCCGGGGCAAACAGCCACACACCTGATCTGAGGGCCGTAATCCACCGCGATGCTGCGGGTAAGACCAAGCAAGGCTGTTTTGGAGGTCACATACGGCGCCACCGTTTTCTGGGAAATGAAGGCCTGTACACTGGAAATGTTCACCACCACACCCGCTCCGCGCGCCTGCATGTGCGGGATGGCGTGTTTGGCGCACAGAAAGGCACTTTTCAGGTTGACATTCATCACCAGATCCCACTCTTCCTCCGTGGTTTCGGTAACGGTGGTGTAGCGCTGTATGCCGGCATTGTTCACCAGTATGTCGGGACCGCCGAGCCGATCGTTCACTTCCGCCATGGCAGCCGACACGTCTGACTCCCTTGAAACATCGCAGTGTATGAATATTACCCGTTCACCGAGTCCGGCAGCCAGTTCGCTGCCGTAATCCTCCACATCAAGGATGGCAATACTGGCGCCTTCCGCGTGCAACGCGCGCACGCACGCGCTGCCAATTCCTTTGGCGCCACCGGTAATAACGGCCGTTTTACCTGTCAGTTGCATATCAGTTCGAATGTGAAACGAGCGGGAGTCCTCTGATACCTGCGTCTATGCGGGTGAGGCTCCAGCGACCCAGGTTGGAAGCAAACAACTGGTCGAGCGATGGTCCGCCAAAAGCAATATTGGTCGGGTTTGACAGCGTGTGCCCCTCCCAGTCATCTATCAGCACCGACACCGCACCTCCCGGTGTTACCCGGTATATGCGATTCGGAGCGTAACAGGTTACAAACAAATCGCCATCGGCTCCGAAGGCCAGTCCGTCAGGTACGGTCTCAGGCAGGGTACACACCAGCGAGCGGTCGCCAGCAGACCCGTCGGACTGGATGGCAATTTTTTCCACACCAGGCAGAAAAGACACCGCGACATATATATGTGTACCTCCCGGTGCCAGCGCCATACCATTGGCGAAATTAAACGGGCCCTCGTGCCACACCACACCGCTGCCGTCGGGAGCAAACTTCAGAATTTTCCCGTTCACCTCCCTGAAGGCACCGCTTTCGCTCACATACAGATTACCGGTATGATCGAAAACAGCGTAATTCGGAATATTGAAACGGTGGTTACCTGCACCATCCGCAAAAAGAGCGAGTTGCCGGGTAGCCAGATCGAGTTTCCAGACGCACTTCTTGCCGAGATCGCAAACTGCGAGCCATTTTGCGCCCGGACTGAAAGCGAGGCCAAGTACGAATCCGCCGGTGTTGGCCACCTCCTCGACTACCCTGCCGTCGGGTGAAATTCTGTATATCTGGCCGGCTTCACCACCGGCCCATACCGAGCCGTCGGGGTGAACTGCCACACATTCCGGGTGATCGAGTCCGGAGGCGAACTCGACCGATTTTGAGAGCAATGGATGCATAACCGTTATGATAAACCAGTGATATTTCCGTCCTTGTCAATATCCATACCTTCAGAGGCAGGTATATTGGGCAATCCGGGCATGCGCATGATATCGCCCAGGATAGGCACGATGAAGCCGGCGCCGGCGGCGAACTCGAACTCGCGCACGGTCACGTTGAAATTCCGCGGGCGACCTACTTTCGTTTCGTTATCCGAGAGGGATTTCTGTGTTTTGGCCATGCAGACCGGCAGGTTGTCGTACCCGAGGTTTTTGATCGTTTTCAGCTGCGTACGGGCCTTGGAGGAGAACTCCACCTCGTCGGCACCGTAAATCTCGGTTGCGATGATTCTGATTTTCTCTTCAATGGGCAGTGCCCAGTCATACAGCTGTTTGTAACTGTTTTTTCCGCTTTCAATCATGCTCACCACAGCCTGCGCGAGTTCCACATTACCCTCGCTGCCTTTGGAGAAGCCATAGGATACGACGGCCGTTACATCAATTGAGGCGCACTTCTGTTTCACCCAGTTAATTTCCTCCTCCGAATCGTTGGGGAAGTAGTTCAGCGCAATAACCGGTGTGAGACCAAACTTCCGGCAGTTTTCTATGTGCTTTTCGAGATTTTCGAAGCCCTTTTGTACAATTTCGAGGTTGGGAGTCTGATAGGCATCTTTTTTGGCACCTCCGTGGTGGCGCAGGGCGCGGATGGTGGCCACGAGCACCACCGCCTTCGGCTTCAGTCCGCCGTACGGGCACTTGATATCGAGGAACTTCTCGGCTCCAAGATCGGCACCAAAGCCGGCTTCCGTGACCACATAATCGCAGAGCGAAAGGGCCATTTTGGTGGCCATGATAGTATTGGTACCCTGAGCGATATTCGCGAACGGACCGGCGTGCAGGAAAGCAGGATTCCCCTCGAGCGTTTGTACCAGATTGGGTTTGATGGCATCGCGGAGCAGCAGCGCCATGGCTCCCTGTGCCTTGAGGTCGCGCGCATACACCGGTTTTTTATCGAAAGTAAATCCGACGAAGATATTGCCAAGCCTGTTTTTCAGGTCTTCAAAGTCTTTTGAAAGACAAAGAATAGCCATAACCTCCGAGGCCGGGGTGATATTGAACCCGTCCTCGCGCGGGATACCGTTGGCGCTGCCGCCCAGTCCGATCACGATCTGGCGGAGTGCGCGGTCGTTCATATCCATTACACGTTTCCAGACGATGGTGCGCGGGTCAATATTCAGACTGTATTCTTTATTCTGTAGGTTGTTGTCAATGAGTGCAGAGAGCAGGTTATTGGCTTTTTCCACGGCGGCGAAGTCGCCGGTGAAATGCAGGTTGATATCCGTCATGGGAATAACCTGCGAGTAGCCGCCGCCGGCAGCGCCGCCCTTGATGCCGAAAACGGGGCCGAGGGAGGGTTCGCGGAGCGCTACAGCGGCCTTTTTGCCGATGCGGTTGAGACCATCGGAGAGGCCGATGCTCATCATGGTTTTGCCTTCACCCGTCATGGTGGGATTGAGGGCCGAGACCAGAATCAGGTTGCTTTGAGCAATTTTCTCCTCGTTGATGAGCGAGAGTGGCAGTTTGGCTTTATACTTGCCATACTGTTCAATATCGTCGGCAGAAATACCGAGTTTGGCGGCAATTTCCTGGATGGGTCGGATAGGGGCATTCTGGGCAATCTCCAGATCGGTTGGAAACATAGTGGCGTCAGGTTTTAGTTGATAGAACAGTTGCGTATAATTCGCGCCGCTAAGCTATCGCATAAGCCTGAACCTGCAAGGATTTCGGGGTATTTTATTTATTTCACCGCACCACCGTCACATCACCAACCTCCCGCCACACCCGGCCGTCGAACAACTCGAGCTCGAGGGTCCACATATACACGCCGGGATTCACGCTCTTGCCGCGGAAGGTGCCATCCCAGATGTTGCTCCGGTC
>CAIYFY010000180.1 GCA_903925535.1 uncultured Bacteroidota bacterium
CCATGGAATACCAAGTTCGCCGATATGGAAAAAGAGATTCAGATGCAGAAATCCATGATTGAAATTCTTCGGCCTGATGATTATCTGATAGCCAAAACAGCAGCCCGATTCTTCTTCTTCCAGGCGATGGCCTGGTATGAGTATTCCAAATTTGTACCAGATCCCGAGCGTAATGACCGACTGAAAAAGGCGGAAAGACTGATTACACGCTCACTCAAGATTAATCCCAATTCACCCACGGCCTATTTTTTAAAGTCGCAGATAGACTTCGTACTTAATACGGGTAACAAAGTGAAAAGCCGTCCAGTACAACTCGCTGAGATCCACAAGCGGGCACCTGAGTGGCGCCTCCCGTACCTGTACGTGCGCGACCGGGCATCGCTGCAGCGTTACGACGATATGGCCGCTGAATACCGGGAGTACGCCAACCAGCCAACCCAACAGCCGCCATTGACTACCAGTCAAATTATTGAAACTGGCAGGTCCGTGACACCGGAACAGATAGCTAAAGCATTTTCCGGTAACCCTCTCTTGGCAGAAGATTTATTCCTGGGCTACGCACTGGAGGGTAAATCACGTGAAAAAGCGCTGAAAAAGCACCGAAAAATGGCTGAAAAGGCGTATAATATGTCACTGAAAGCATCCGGTGTGCCAGAGCCGCCTGCGCCGGACAAATCGCCCGCAATAAATAACCTGAACAAGCTGAATAGTATTAATGAACTTGCCGATGAGCAGGTTGCAGCAGAAAAAATTTATGAGAATAAACTCGAAACTGACACAGTGGTCAGTGAAGCCACAAAAGCCCGTTGGGCAGAGCTGAACCGCTTTGAATCCGTCATGAATGATACGGAAAGTGTGGAAACCACCCGAGAAAATACAAGTTCCGCTACTGCCAATACACATGAAAAGGAGAAATCAGTCGCCGCCCCATTTAATTCAACCCTTCCTCCAGCCATCATTTCAAATGAAAAAGATTACTTCACCGACTATCTTACAGGCAAATTCATCCGTGTAAGGGGTAGTGTATTTAGCATGGGCTGCACCACCGAACAGCAGAACTGTGAAAATGAGGAAAAACCCGTACACCAGGTGTTACTAAGCGATTACTACATAGCCGAAACAGAAGTAACTCAGGCACAGTGGAAAGCGGTGATGGGTGATAATCCCTCCAAATTCAAAGGCTGTGACGATTGTCCGGTTGAACAGGTGAGCTGGAACGATGCTCAGGAATTCATCGCTCGTTTGAATACCCGGGCAGGCAGCCCCCGGTACCGACTGCCTACTGAAGCCGAATGGGAGTTCGCCGCCAGAGGTGGTACATACAGCCGTGGCTATCGGTTTTCAGGTAGCAACGATGCTGACAAAGTAGCCTGGTATCGTAATGTCAGGCCCAATCCTCATCCGGTAAAAGGTAAAAACCCGAATGAACTTGGTATCCATGATATGAGTGGTAATGTGTATGAGTGGTGTTCAGACTGGTATTCTGATTATTCAGCCGGGATTCAGACTAATCCAAAAGGACCGGCTGATGGTCTGGGTCGTGTGATTCGTGGTGGTTGCTGGTTGAGTGAAAGCTCATCAAGCTGCCGAGTAACGGGACGACTTTACATTGATCCCAACTATAGTAACTTCGATATTGGCTTCCGCCTTGCCACGACTGTACAGAGATAGGCTCTGACTACTTTACTAACCCCAATTTGCTGATAATGCTAAAATTGTACACTCAGGTACTAGAACCAGCTTATGAAGCAAAATTTTGTTTTTCTATTTGCTTTTTTCTCCCTGTGCACCCTCACCAGCGCACAAACGCCCCCTCCCCGGCTGTGTGCCGTTGTCGTGGGAATTTCCCAATACTCCCCCGATAATGGTATTAGAAGTCTGCAATTCGCTGATCGGGATGCTGAACAGTTCACCCGACTGCTGAATTGCGCTGAAGGTGTGCAGGTTGATACAGTGATCACACTGCTGAATGAAGATGCAACAATAGGCAATCTTGATATGGCACTCAAGTACCTGCGGCGACAGGTGGCTGATACCTCCTCCCGACCCGACTATATTGTGTTCTATTTCAGCGGCCACGGACAACTGAACAAGTATGACGATGAACAGGAAGGCCATTTTATCTTGCACGATACCGATTGTTCAAGCTCACAGGATCTCGGTTACCGCCACACCGATCTTGTCAAGCATGTGAAACAATGGGCGAATAAATGCAAAAAGGTCATCGTTATCGCCGACGCCTGCCACTCGGGCAGGTTCTCGGGCTCTCCGGAGGAAGGGTTGCCACCGATTGAATCACTGACGAAGTTCTCGGCAGATCAAAGCGGCCGTTTCTTTGAACTGCTGTCAGGTACGGGCAATGGTAAATCATACGAAGACGCGACCCTGCAACACGGTATTTTTACCTATTTCCTTATCAAAGGCGCCCTCGGGGAGGCGTATGGCGATGATGCACTGCTGGAGGATGCCGAAATCGGCGCTTATGTAAAAAAAATGGTCAAAAACGCAGATGAGCGACAGTTACCCCGGTATAATCTGAATGATGCGCTATTCTTGCAGTTCCGGCCATGTATGGATTACTCCGGTATATCTCAGGTTTCAACAGATACCCTGCATAGCGGCCGCGGCGTCAAATCGCTGTATCGCCCTTTACCCCTTGAAGTTGTATTCGACAGTCTCCTCGCAGCCGGAATAATCTGCCTCACAACCGGAAATTCTGCGTACCAGACCCTGCAGTTGGCTCAAAAAAAGAAAGAATATGAAAAGGTATATGAAAATATGCGCTCCCGATATATCCGCGCAGTACTCGAGGAGGACGCCCGTATCATGCATCGCTACCTGAATCAGGATATGAACCCCTGGAATACTAAATTTAAGGATATAGAAGAGGAGATACAGATGCAGAAGTCCATGCTGGAAATTCTTCGCCCCGACGACCTGCTCGCAAAAAAAACGGCGGCCCGTTTTTTCTTCTTCCAGGCAATGGAATGGTATGAATACGCCAAGTTGGTGCCCGGAGCCGAGCGAATTAACCGACTGAAAAAGGCGGATAAATTGATTGCCCGCTCCCTCAAGATAAAACCTGATTCACCCACGGCATACTTCCTGCAGTCGCAGATATACCTCGCCTTGAATCCGGGTGGAAAGGCGAAGGCCCGTCCGGCGCAACTGGCCGAAGTACGCAAGCGGGCACCCGGATGGCGCCTACC
>CAIYFY010000181.1 GCA_903925535.1 uncultured Bacteroidota bacterium
AATTCCGGATGCGAAGGTACAACGAGCAGACGTGTGTTTGCTGAAAAATGTGAAAGGAAACGCCAATCAGAACTTGTATCCCTGAACAATTTTCCTTATTTCTGAGGCGCCACTCGTTTCCACTTCCAGTTTTTCAGGCTCTCCCCTGTAGGTAACATTACTCGCTCCACTCGAAGATATTCTCAGTGCTTTCAAGGCTCTGACATCAACAGAAGATGCCCCGGAGGTCTCTACAGAACATGATTCAGCCTTTAGATCCTGTGCCCTGACTTCGGCTGCACCTGATGTTTCAATATCCAGATGATTACAATCACCTTTAAGATCCAGCTCAACAGCACCGCTTGTTTCAACACTGACAGTACCGGCGCTCAATTCAAGCTGCGTTTCAACCGCACCTGACAGGTCGATATTGAGCCGACCGCAAGTCAGTTTATTTTTTGAAACAACCTCTACCGCACCTGATACCTCAAGCTCCTTTAATTCCCGAATTGTGACGTAAACATTTATATCCGCCTGATTCTGTTCCCCCCATAGTGGTGAAGATGCGGAAGGTTGATCTGGTATAATTTCTATTGGTTGTCCGGGCAGGGTGTCTCTTTGAACTACAACCTTCCTTTTACCCTGTTTTGAACCTATAGATATTTCCAGCAGTTCACCTTTTTGCTCCACCAGTACAACAGCCTTCTTTTGAGGATGCACCGATTCGACTCTCACGTCGCATTTGTCACCCTGAATAATCCATACTTTCATAACAGCTGATATTTTCAATCTGGTGAAGTTATCCCATACTTTGGCATCTGGTGAAACTTTTTCCAGTGAAACACCTGTTAGAGATGTGCCTTTTACCAGTGGTATCGAATCAGGTTCCTGGCACTGAATATCTGATGAAAGTAGCTCACCGGATACGGTAGTTTTAACAAAAGCAACTCTTGACAGTTTTGATTGTGGCAACATCTCGAATTGTTCCACTTTTTGATTGAACTCCGTCCGTGCACCCGTAGAGTTGACAGTAGTACGGAAAGTACGGTCATTAATGAGCAGGTTCGGCGGTGCAGCCTTGGTATTTGTTGCGATTTCGAATTCCGGGGAGACAGAATATACTCCGGAATTATCGTTTTTAGTCGCAGGTGCAAAATGTGAAAATACAGCAATTCCTATTACTGAAGCGATCGTGGTGATCATGGCAATTCCTTTGAAAGTGAAAAATGATTTGGTGGACAATCCGGAACCGACAGATTGTGCAGCGCTGCTTACCCAGGAAGAAACATCTGCCGGGGAAGTCTCGGGAGGCATTTCTCTGACCTCCTGAAAAAGTTTGTTCAGTTGTTCTTCGTTCATGTCAGAGCGTCTCATTTACCGTTGTGAGCGATTGCAGGTGCACCATCAACTGCTGGCGGCCGCGCAGCAGGCGTTGCTTCACGGCGGACTCGCCGGAAGACTGCATTTCTGCAATTTCCCTGATGGAAAAACCCGATAGTTCGAACAGAATAATAGTTTCTCTCTGTTGCTCGGGCAGCCTGGACAGCGCAGTGTACAGAAGGTCTCTGTTCATGAGCGCGTGCCCGTCGTCGTTGCCGCAGGACAAACTGTTTACCAGGCGCTCATGGTGCGCCAGATAATCTTCCTTCTTCTTTCGATTCTGGTTTGAAAGCAGCCGTATCGCGATACCGCAGAGAAATGACAGGAAAGCAGAGGGATTTTTCAACTCCTCCAGCCGGTTAAAGGCTACGATGACGACATCCTGCATCAGATCCTTCCAGTCAGTCTGACCGTAGGCGCGCGCCTGGCAGAATCGTTCGAACCGCGCATGAACGGGTTCATAAAGACTCATGAATGTTTTTCTCCTGTCATCCGTCATGCCTTTGAGCAGCGTGTTTCTGTCGGTTACAGACAGTAAGTGTCATTGCCGGCGTCAGAAGTTACATGGCATCAGAATAATTTTCCCGAGGCTTTGCGCAGGGCCAGTTCGGCGAGCAGCAGATCTCCTGCTGTTTGGAGCCAGTTGAATTCTTTTTCTCTGAGCGCAATTTGAGCGTTCAGCACATCGGACGGGATTCCGGTGCCACCTTTGAGGGTGCTTGAAGCGAGTTCCAGTTGCTGGCGAGCCAGGTCTATATCATCTTTCCGGAGTGCGAGTTGCTGTCGGGCGCTGACAAAGGCTGTTCGTGCCTGTTCATATTCCCAGCGGGCCTGGTTCAGGGCCTCCTCCTGCATGGCTGCATTGTATTGTTGTTTCAGGGAGACCGGCAATTGTTGTTTCTGCTGTTCCCAGTAACCCGACACCGGTATTTTCATCTGCAGTCCGATGTTCCCGTTGGAGAACCAGGAGTTTTCTGCGAAGATCGGCACATCATTGGTCAGGTTATTCATGCCGAAGAAAGCGAAAGCGGAGAGAGTGGGCCTGAGGCGCGCCTTTTCGGTTTCCAGTCGGAGTTGTTGCAGCCGGTTATCCAGTACAAACTGCTGTATTTCGGGGCGATTTGCAGCGGTTGAGGTTGCGTCGAAGGATGGCGGGGCAAACTTTTCCAGTTGCGACAATACCTCGGCGAGCGTGCCTTTCACTGCCGCTTCACCTGCTCTTTCGGGCGAAATACCCATCCGGTAAAGCAGCGTTTCCACATTCCGCCTGCGGTTACCCTCGGCCTGTTCGAGTTGAATCCGGGCGCTATTCTGCTGCATCCGGGCACTTATAACAGCTGACTCCGTTGCTGCACCTCCGTCGCGTTTGTTCAGCGCATCCTTCAGCAATTCATCCGTTTTGCGGTAATTTTCCTTCAAAAAACCGGTTTCTTCGTTGGAAAGCAGGAGCGCGTACCACGCTTTGGTGAGTTCCAGTGCTATATTTTGCCGGTTAAGGGCATGGTTATTCTCTGTGATATCAGCCTGAAAGTTCTGCTCGCGAATCTGCGCATTCAAACCGGCGTCGTACAAACTTTTAGTAGCCGTGACCCCTGCAGTGGCCTGCCACCAGGTTCCGAAGCGAATAGCGCGCGTTTCATCGGTCGGATTCTGCACGTTGAACTGTCCTACGGGAACAACGCTCGCTGGCAGAAACGGATTGGCCTGCATATCCACATTTCCATTTAACTTCAGATTTTTCTGGAGGAGGGCTTTATCAACCTGTGCTGCATTAATCTGATTCTCAATCCGGAATGCCCGTTCGGAGGGCTGATTTTCAAGTGCCGATTTAAGTGCCTGTTCCAGCGTGAGGTTGCCCAGATCCTGGGCATACGTATTTCCTGTTGCGATGAACACCAACAACAGAGTGCAAGAAACCGGGTGTGCGAAGAAGTATCGGAAGAAACTCATACGAGCGTGATATTTTAAGATACAAGATTACCCCCTGAACACCGCCGCGGGTTCAACGCCATTAATACGGCGAAGGGCGAAGATGGCGCCAAACAGCGCAATGAACAGGGTGATAGCAAACATACCGAGTTTCACCTGCCAGCTGAATTCAAAGGTGAGTCCGGACGACTTGACCCCCATACGAAACCCTTCGAGCAGAGAATACGCGATTACAAATCCCACAACAGCGAACACGGCCGCCTGCGTCAGTATCAGTCGCCTGACATACATATTGCTCGCTCCTATAGCTTTCAGCGTGCCATAATCGCGGATACGGTCGAGCGCAGAGGAGTACATGGTAAGTCCGATGATGAAAAAACCGGAGATGATAGCGAAGACGATCAGGGTACCTGTACTGGCGCCGATGCCGGTAGAGCCCAGCGTGTAAGCAATCGTTGAGCGGGAGAAATCCTTGCGGATCCAGGCCCGCACACCATATATATGCTGATTGATTTCGTTGCGCACGCGGGCGGGATCGTAACCGGGCTTCACATTGACAATTACAGCAGAAATAGATGTTCCGTTGCGGTTTCCGTAATAATTGGCCCTTTCCAGGGTAGTATAAACGGTATTGCCGGCGAATCCCCTCAGGTTATCGGTGATGGCGTTGATAACCGCCCTTTTGCCGTTTATTTCCAGCTGAACACCCACTTCCGGCTGCATATCATAGACTGCCGCATCGTAGAAGTCGGCAGTAATGGCATTTTCAGCCTCCAGATTTGCCAGCGTACCGCTTTTGATTTTATCGGGCCTTGGTCCTGCAGCAAAGGCAGGCGCCTCCGAACCAATCATAAGTACCGGACTGGATTTGCCATTGGGCAACACCGCTGTTCCGTTGGCCAGTGCCACGCCGTGAGCCGTGGCGACGCCTTCAATACTTCGCACCTCCCTGACGATGCGAACATCGAGCAGCCCGAGCGAGTTGGCATCCTGTGTTTTGGCATCCACCACCCAGATATCGCCGTTGGAGTTGTCCACGAGGGCCGACATGAGTCCCGTGAGGAAAGTGAAAATACCTACCTGTTGTCCGATGAGAAAAGTACTGATGACTATACCCACTACAACGCCTATACTTTTGGCGCGGTCGAACCTGATAAATCTGAGAGCCGTTCTGAACATAAAATTACAGTTGAATGGCACATTCCACGCGAGCGTTCAGCAGCAGAGCACCGGGGTTACTGAGGAGTATTTTGATCTCTCTCACACGGCGGTCTTCCATCTCGCCGGGTGTTTCGGCGAAAAGCGATTTTTTCTTCAGGAGCGGGGCTGTATAGATTACTGTGCCGGAAGCCAGTTCCTTTCCGGTACCGATAGCCCTTATCACCGCTTTCTGATCTGTCTGAACCTTGTCGGCGAGCAGCTCATCAATTTCACAGCGGACAATCATTCGTCCTTCCGGAGCCAGTTCGGCGAACTGTCCCTGAGGTGGCAGTGCATTCCCTGCCTGCGTACTGATACTGAGAATTTGTCCGTTTACCGGTGCCCTGACTGATCTGAGTGCCAGTTCGCGTTCGGCAACGGCGAGTTCGGTGCGTACTTCCTGCAGGCGGGCGCGACTCACCTGCGCAGAGGCGCGGAGGCGATCGCAGGAGGCCTGCTGATTACGCACTTCATAATTGGCGTTATCGCGGTTTTGCTCAGTCTCCACACGTGATTCGAACAGCTTTTGCAGACGCTGGGCGTTCAGTTTGAGGTTTTCGAGGCGTGTTTGTGCTTCAGCTTCCGCTTTTTCGTCGGCCAGCACCTGTGCTTCCTGTGTGGACAGGCGCGCGCGGGCTTGCGTGAGACGGGCAGATACGACAGAGTTTTCCAGCTCGAGCACTACAGTGCCGGCACGAACAGCATCTCCTTCCCGGATATGCAGCTTTGACACCACACCGCCATCATTGGCGGCCAGCGATACGATATCCTGCTCGGGCTCCACCCGGCCTATACCTACCACTTCAGTTGCCTGAGCGGGTGCTCCCTGATAGGATGTCTGCTCCTCCTTTTTATCGTCATTGCCACCACAGGCGATCATGCCCGATGCAACGGTGAGAAGGGCCAGCCGGATGAACATACCGGGTAAAAAATTGAACTTCATAGTCGGGAAAATTGAAAACTGTATTGCTTTTGAATCCGGACGAACCGGAGCATGGATTGTCAGTGAAAGTCGTCGGGGGGAGGTGTGTCAGAGACCCTGCCGTCATTTACATACACGATTCGGTCTGCAAATGGCCTCAGGCGCATGTCGTGCGTGACAACCGCCAGTCCGATACCCTGACGGGTGAGCATTTTCAGTTCGTCCATCACAACGGATACCGACCGGGGGTCGAGGGAGGCGGTGGGTTCATCGCACAGAACCATAGGCGGATTTCCGACCAGCGCCCGTGCGATAGCAATTCGCTGTTGCTGACCACCCGACAAATTTTTTGGCAACTGACGCAGCCGGTCGCTCATACCCACCTTTTCGATTGCCTCGTGCGCGCGCTTGCGGGCAGCTGCAACCGGGTTGCCCTGAAGTTGGAGGGGAATCATCACATTTTCTTCAGCGGTGAGCGGCTGAATCAGATTGAAGTTCTGGAAAACGAAACCGATGTTGTTCAGGCGCAGAGAGGCGAGCTGCTTCTCGGAGAGCGTACTGGCGGCCTGTCCGCCAACCAGAACCTTGCCCTGAGTGGGATAGATGACGCATCCAAGGAGAGAAAGGAGCGTAGTTTTTCCACTCCCGGAAGGGCCGATAATCAGGGTCAATTCACCTTTTCTGAGCGTGAAGTCAGTGGGATAAAGCGCCGTAATAACCTGATCTCCTGTTTTGTACTCTTTGGAGGCGCCGATGAGTTGCGCAACAATATCGGATTGCATGGACAAGTGTTAAAGAAGTCAAACAACTGTACATTGCATTTGTTCAAGGCCGGCCGGACAACGGAACATGTAATATTTCTGCTAAAAAACAGCCATCAAAGCAACCGATGACTGCTGCACTCCGTCATTATCGCATGAAAACTGCTATTCCTCTCCTTTTGCTTCTATTCATATCCGTGCAGTCATGCAAAGACTCCGGTATCAATCCGGGTGCTTCTGTCACCTGTTTGCCTGCCAATCTTCAGAACGGACTGGTTGCTGCCTACACCTTCGGCGGAGGCTCGCTGACTGACGCTACGCTCGGCGGAAATGATCTCTCCAAATCAGGTTCGGCTGTACCCACGACCGACCGGGCGGGCAACGCCTCCTGTGCATACAATATCGTGAATGGATCCGGCACAACATCGGTGCTGACCAACACACAGACCAGCTTCCTGAACGGCATGTCCGATTTCACCATCAGTATATGGTATAAACCCGAGGGGGTACGGGGTGGAGGTGATTTCGAGGGGTTACTGAGCAGAGGCAATCAGGGAAGATGCCCCGATCGCCGGGGGGAGTGGTCGGTATCACTGTACGATTGCCGCAGAGCGGTATTTGCACACAATAACTCCGTGTGGGCCGACCTGATTTCCCAGCCTTCCAGCGATTTGTGTCAGGATGAAATGAACACTATCACCGGCAAATGGCACCATGTGGTGGCAGTAAAAGAGGACGATGAGCTGCGAATCTACTTCAACGGTGTTTTGAACAATACCGTGAGCGGGGTGGCCGTCTGCAGCACACCCACCCACCTGGCGCAAGACACCGGCGATCTTTTTCTGGGTCTTGACTACAACGGCGCGCTGGATGACATCCTGATTTACAGAAGAGCTCTCTCCGGACAGGAAATTGCGGAACTTTTCAATCTGGAGGCCTGCTGTAACTGACAATTCATGTTTTCTGCGTACAGATGGTTACTTTTGCAGCATGGAATTGTATCTCTTGTGCGCTTTCGCCTTCCTGGCCGGACTGGTTGACAGTATTGTAGGCGGCGGGGGGCTGGTCCAGATACCGGCATTTTTCATTTTATATCCGCAGTTGAGCGTACCGAACGTTATCAGTACAAACAGACTC
>CAIYFY010000182.1 GCA_903925535.1 uncultured Bacteroidota bacterium
GCCTCCCGCTGGCTTGCGCTAAATCTGCTTTTTCGCATGGTACTCCAGTTTAAGTGTGAAAGTTACGATGAATTACTTTCTCTACTTATTATTGGCACCGCTTTTCGAGGGGTAGGACAGGGCCACGGAGGAAGGTCATACCGCTTTTCTTTTCGATGCACTGGGCAAATTCACCCGGGCCGGCGACCTGATTTTTGCCATAGAACTCGGATCTTCCGGCGTACAGACGTTCGACGTGCGTATATGGATGAGCAGAGCGCTGTACAACCAGTACAGAACCAGTCCGCCGGTGGGCCGTTCAGTAGATTTCGGACCCAGATTCGACGGAGCGGGCAACGGCTCGCTGTACGGTTACGCCCAGATTTTCCCGAAAGGCGGCGGTTCGTTTGATGCTGCCGGTATTCTCGTATCGGCCACCACCACGGCTCCGCCCTGGGGTGCTATCTTTGAGGGGGTGAACGGTACCCAGTATGCCTCCCAGCAGTTTGCCGAGGTGGCACTCAATATCACCCAGCTGGGCATAGACCCCCTTGCCATTGATGCAACGGCTGATCCCTGTCAGCGGACATTCTTTAAATTTATGTCGAAAAGCCGTGCGTCCAACGCCTTCACGGCCCAGTTACAGGACTTTACGGCACCGGTTGATTTTGGAGGTCCACCTTCTGTCACCACATCACTGACGTCCAGCAATGTAATTTCCTGTATAAACACTTCTTCGGTAGTAAGTGCAACGGTTACTCCTGCTGTAAGCGGATATTATTACACCTGGACCTTGCCGGGTGGTTCCACACAGTCGGGTGTTGACCTTACAAGTATTACCGCCATGGTTCCAGGGACTTATTCACTAGCTGTTTCTCCAATTGTCGGGTGTAACAGTTTCACTACATCTACCATTACTGTTGCTCAGGACAATGCAACTCCGGCTGCCCCAACGGGTATCCAGAACAGGGAGTACTGTGTCGGCAGCCCTGTTCCTGCGATTTCGGTAGCCAGTCCGGGCGCCGGCCTGGTGGTGCGCTGGTACAATGTTGCCACAGGAGGAACGGTACTTGCCACAGGCGCTTCCTATATTCCTTCATCACCTGGTACATACTATGCCGAAGTGTACAAGCCCACTACAGGTTGTGTGAGCAACAGGGTAGCTGTCACACTTGCACAGAATGCGGTACCAACCGCCAGCACTTCCACCACGCGTCCATGCGAGGGAGCAAGTAATGGTTCCGCTACCGTTGTGCCATCCGGAGGCACATCCGGATATACTTACTTGTGGTCGAACAGCAGCACCACTGCTACAGTGGGGAGCTTGCCGGCAGGGACATACAATGTTACGGTCACGGACAGCAAAGGTTGTAAAGTTGTTACTTCAGCGATCGTGCCTGCCGGATTACAGATTGTCACCACGGTTGCTTCCACGGCTGTTTCCTGCAATGGTGGTACGGATGGGCAACTCGACCTGACAGCTTCGGGTGGCAATACTCCGTTGTCGTTCTCCTGGGGAGGCGGCATTACCTCTGAAGACAGGACGGGGCTTGCTGCAGGCAATTCTACTGTAACCGTGACCGATGCGATAGGATGTACCAAAACAGTAATTTCCACAGTTTATCAGCCTGCGGTTCTGGATGTAACCGGAACGGTCAAGAATGTACGCTGTAACGGTGCAGCAACAGGAGAGATCAATATTGTTCCAACCGGAGGTACGGCTCCATACACTTATGCATGGTCGAGTGGTGCAACTACGGAAGATATATCAGCCCGTACCGCAGGCGCCTACACGGTTACTGTAACAGATAACAAAGGTTGTACTGATACCTATACAGGAACGATAACGCAGCCCTCACTGCTGATGGCATCTGCCGTGCAAGCTGCTGTAGCCTGTTACGATGAGTCAACAGGCTCTGTTAATCTGACTGCTTCGGGTGGTACTACATCTTACACCTACTTGTGGAGTAATGGAGCTATGACTGAAGACATTTCAGCGCTTCCGGCTAATACCTACACGGTTACGGTGACCGACGCATTCCAGTGTACAGCGACAGCTTCGGCTGTGGTTTCCCAGCCTGCCGCAGCCCTGACTGCCTCAGCAACGGCCACCAATATCCTGTGCAATGGTGCCTCCACCGGAGCTGTTAACCTTACAGTATCGGGTGGTACTATTGGGTCTGGTTATACCTATGTCTGGTCGAACAGCGCAACGACTGAAGATCTGAGCGGTATAGCGGCCGGCACGTATCAGGTTACTGTAACCGATGCAAATACCTGCACCGTGATTGTTTCGCAGGTTGTTACTCAGCCTCAGCCGCTTGTACTGACGGCAAATGTCATTCACGCAGCCTGTGCGGCAGGTACGGATGGTTCCATAGACCTGACGGTAGCTGGCGGGACTGTCACCTATTCTTACTCCTGGAGCAACGGAGCCGTCACAGAGGATATAACCGGGTTATCGCCCGGCTCATATACCGTAACCGTGACGGATAACAACGGATGCACCAAATCCCTCACGGTACAGGTGCGATTTGGCAGAAATGTCCCCTCCGCTCCGGCAGCTATCAAATATTAACCACCCATGAACCAGGAGCTTCTTCCGCATAATACTACGAAAATGTCAGCAATGATTCGAAATATACGCACCTTCTGTTTTGGACTTGTCCTGCTTGCCACATTGGGTACGTCCGGCGATTTGTCGGCACAAACAGTTACCAAACAGTTATACCTGAGTGACGGGTTAACGCTGGACAGGATTGATCCGGTGGCATCGGCAGATGGTACGACGTCGCAGACTGTTGATATTCTAAAAACCGGTGTAACTGCTGGGACCACAGTATTTGTGAATTCTGGAAATAATGGGGATGATACTAGCCCTTTTTCCACATCTTATACTGTACCTGCGGGTACAGACAGGTTGTTACTTGTTACAATAACTTCAGCAGTAGGAACAGGTTTCGCAAATCCTGAGAGCGTTAGTTATGGTACACAGGGGATGACATTCCTTACGAGTAGCAATGCAGGTGCTGCTAGGGCTGACGTCTATTATCTAATAGCACCAAACGTTGGTACCGCCAATGTTAATGTCGCATGGACCTCTTCAGGTACTGCATTTGAAGGTACTGTCGGTATTACTTCTTATACAGGAGCGAATCAGGCAAATCCCTTCAGCGGCTATAGCAAGGTGTCAGGATTGTCGGCAACATCATCTTCTTTAAATATACAGTCTTCTTTAGGTGATTACATAGTTGACATTTTATCCAAGTCTTCAGCAGGTACTTCGTCCTCGCCCGGAACTGGCCAATCATTAATAAGCATTCCTCCAAATAGCACTTACGAGGGAGGGACTAATAGTAACAGAGGAGCTTCAAGTACCAAAAGTGCTAATGCGGGATCTACTAGTATGTCTTGGTCGTGGTCAGGTTCATCATCTTCGGATTTTGCACATATTGCTTTAGCAATTGACGGAAGTTCGAATCAGGTTGTATTTAATCAGTCTCCCGCGATGTGCAGCCCGCTGACCATACCATCCGGGCAGACCGTAAATATTACTGCTTATTACTCGCTGACGTCGGGGACAATGCCCTCCTCTCCGTTTATCACGGCAAAGTTAAAGTACGGCACTACCTATTTCTTCACGGATACGCTGGCTACTGCCAATACTACTGCAGGAACACTGACCTGGTCGGCAACTATGGCTTCAAATGTGACTATTCCTGCCACCCAAAGTATAGTACTGGAGGTAAATAATGAAGAGACAGCTTTTGTTTTCAAAATTGACCATGACAGCCAAACCAAACCATCCAAAATTGACATCCCCACCTCCACCTATATCAATGTAAACAGTTTTGATGTTTATACGGCAGCTTATCCCGGTGGTACAACCCTGACGCTGACGAACTCGGGTACCACCGTATATCCAAGGGCAGTAGTATCTGATCCATTTGGTTCTTCTGATATCAATGGCGTTGACATTACTTTCACACCCGGAGGAACGTCGGCAGCCACACTGGTGAATACGAATACCGTTACTTGTACCCGAACTTACGAGTTTGTCTGGGCCCCCTCTGCCTCTGCGGACTACTCTCTGCAGGCCACAGCCAAAGAAGGTCTTGAAAACACTGTTACCCACTCCAAAACAACCAACTTTTCTGTTTGTCCGCTCACAGTGAGTGCTTCCATGACGACTGCGCCCACGTGTGCCAGTCCCAGTTCAGGAGTGATAACCTGGTCTGTACCGGGAGGCACAAGTACATACACGGTAGCCTGGCTACCTGCTTCGGGTACGACTTCAGGTAATACAATCACGGGTCTGACAGCCGGCACCTACAATATAACAGTTACCTCTGCGGCGGGCTGTACCGGTACGGCCAGCGTGGTGGTAACAGCACCCGCTTCACCCTCCGTCAGCGGAGTGGTTACCAATGTAGCCTGCACGGGAGCTTCAACAGGTGCTGTCAATATTACGGTTTCCGGTGGCACTTCTCCTTATACATACAACTGGGGCAGCGGTGTCACCACGGAAGACCGCTCTGCTCTGGCCGCGGGCACCTATACCGTAACGGTTACGGATGCGTCGAGTTGTACCACCACATCCTCCTTTACAGTGTCCGAACCGGCCACACTGCTCACCGTGGTGGTAGACAACACTACCAATCTGACCTGCAACGGCTCGGGCAACGGAGTCATCAACATAACGGCCTCCAACGGCGGCACCTCCTACTCTTACCTGTGGTCGGATGCCTCGACAGCAGAAGACCGTACGGCGCTTGCTGCGGGTACCTATACCGTGACGGTTACAGACAACAACGGTTGTGCAAAGACCGTGTCTGCCACGCTGACGCAGCCTGCGGCCATATCGCTCGGAACATCCGTGACGAATGTACTGTGTCACGGACTGTCGACAGGTGCTATTGACCTGACGGCGAGTGGTGGCACGGGTACCCTTACCTACAACTGGGGCAGCAGTGTCACCACGGAAGACCGCACGGCACTGGCCGCTGGCACCTATACCGTGACAGTAACGGATATCAACAACTGTACTGCCACTACTTCGGCCACGGTGACGCAACCGACGGCTGCACTGGATGCTTCCGCTGCCATTGTCAACGTCAAGTGTTTCGGCAACAGTACGGGTACTATCACACAGACCGTTTCGGGTGGAACAGGCATTTATTCGTATGCCTGGAGTGGCAGTTCTGCTACAACCAAAGACCGCACCGGTCTGACTGCCGGCACCTATACAGTAACTATTACGGATGCGGCTTCGTGTCCTTTGGTAAAAACCTATATGGTCAGTCAGCCTGCTGCAGCGCTGGGGGTTATATCGTCCACTGTCAATCCGACCTGTGTACAGAACAACGGCGAAATTGCACTGACTGTTACGGGTGGAACAGCGCCCAATACATACTTGTGGTCGAACGGATTCCTTGCTGAAGATATTGCTGGGCTTGTTTCGGGTACCTATTCGGTTACCGTTACAGATTTCAATGCTTGTACCACAACAGCTGTAGCCACACTCTCGGCACCATTCTGTCCTGCGAGTCCTGTGGCAACCGATGACAGTTACTCAGCGCCGGTTGATCTTGTTATTACAGCTAATGTCAGATCAAATGACACGGATGCTGATACTCCTCAGGGCTCTCTTTCGTTCACATTGCTGGAAACACCTAACGCCAGTACAGAGGGTACCATTTCGTTCAATACAAGTGATGGCAGTTTCACCTTTACACCCGTCAGCGGATTTATCGGAATCCTGTATCTGGACTACCGCGTATGCGATCCCGGCTCGCTGTGTGATGTGGGCGAGCTCAGAATTGAGAGCTATCCGCCTACATTTGTGACAATCTGCTCCAATGAAACAAGCTATGTGTTCAGTGTAGATCCCGATCCCATGGTAGATACCTATACATGGACAGTACCCACTGGTGCGGTGATTGTAAGCGGTCAGAATACGCCGTCCATCGTGGTTAATTTCACTGGAATATCCAATACGACTTATAATTATGTCTGCGCCAGATCTGTCAACGTGTGTGGTCAGAGTAATCTGACCTGTCAGGCGGTGAAAATCAAGGCGGTCAATCCGGCCATAACCATCACACAGGCTTGTGCGGGAGGCGATATCCTCCTGAGTGCCAGTGCTATTGATGCATCCCTGTATTCCTGGAGCGGTCCTTTGTCATTCTTTTCCAGCAGTCAAAGTACGGCTGTTTATAATGCCACTGCCACCAACTCCGGAACATACACCGTGACTATAACAGATACTGATGGTTGTACCGGTTCCAGTACGGTAACTGCTACTGTGGAACCAGTGCCCTCAGCGAGTACCAGTTCTGTAAATGCCGACTGCGGACAGGCAAATGGTTCCGTCAATCTGACAGTAAGCGGTGGAACCTCTCCCTTTGTGTACAGATGGTCTTCCGGACATACAACGGAAGATATTTCGGTTCTTTATTCAGGAGCCTATCGGGTAACAGTTAGCGATACCAAGGGGTGTACCGCCGTTGCAAATGGGGCAATAGGAGACAATACCGGTCCATCTGCCACTGTATCGGCTGTGAATGCCAGCTGTAACGGAACTTCCGATGCCGATGTGCTGATTACCGTTACCGGAGGTACTCTTCCCTATACATACCTTTGGTCCAATGGTGCTACTGTTGAAGATCTTGTGAATGTTGCCGATGGGTATTACTCCGTGGTAATAACCGACAATACTGGCTGTAAAGCGTATGCTGCTGCTACTCTTACCGAGCCTGATGCTCTCAGGGTTGACTTTATTCAGACGAATGTTCTGTGTAACGGCCTGATGAACGGTGCTATTGATCTGACTGTAGCCGGCGGAACAACCCCTTATACATATATATGGAGTGACGGCCCTACAGCGCAGGATCGTACGGGCCTTGCCGCAGGTGCCTACACGGTGACCGTCGCTGATGGTGGCACGTGTTCTTCAGTAATAACATTCACCATCACACAGCCGGCAGCACTTGCCGTTTCAGGCACAACGGATAACAACGCATGCAGTGGCGATTCCAGGGGAGCTGTCAGCCTGACAGTGACTGGTGGCACAGAGCCCTATACTTACCTGTGGTCGAATACGCCAGCCTCCACAACACCCTACCTGAGCAGTCTGTCCGCAGGCACCTACACTGTGACGGTCACAGACGTGAATGGTTGTGTGAAAACAGCTTCATATACTATTACAAGTCCTTCTGCACTTCAACTTAACTCAACATCCACCAATGTGAGTTGTAACAAAGGAGCCAATGGTGCTGTTGATCTGACTGTGAATGGTGGCACCTCTCCGTTTACCTACCAGTGGTCTAATGGTGTTACCACGCAGGACTTGTCTGCAGTATCAGCCGGCAGCTATACTGTTTATGTTGCGGATGCCAATAACTGTACATCTACTGCAAGCTATTCAGTTACGGAGCCATCTGCCTTGTCGGTTTCATCCGTAGAGCAGAATGTGCTGTGTCACGGGGGCACCAGCGGATCCGTTGATATTACCGTCAGTGGTGGAACGTCGGGCTACACATATCTGTGGTCCAATGCGGCAACTACTGCCGATTTGTCTACTGCCGGACTGGGCGATTATTCGGTAACAGTGACCGACGCAAGAGGCTGTACGGTTATCGGTGGTCTGTACAGTGTTACGGAGCCACTTCTGCTCAATGTGGATGCCATACTGACTGATGTGGCCTGTAACGGAGGTTCAACAGGTGCGGTAAATATCACGCCGTTTGGCGGTGTAGCACCCTATACCTATGCCTGGTCAAATGGCCCTGCAACCCAGGATATCTCGTCACTGGCAGCGGGTACCTACACGGTCACAGTGCAAGATGCGAACAATTGTTCCGATATTCATACTTTTACCATTGCGCAGCCGGCAATTCTCTCATTGTCGCTGACTGGTACCAATTCGAGCTGTAACGGCTCCAATGACGGTACAGTCCTCTCTTCTGTTTCCGGCGGCGTAACCCCATACACTTTCGTATGGTCAGGTGGGCAGGCATCATCATCCATTTCAAACCGCATGCCCGGAACTTACGGCCTGACAGTCACAGACGCGCGAGGCTGTCAGACATCTTCCAGTACAGTCCTGACGGAGCCTGCGGCCATTGCCATAACAGATGCTGTGACCAATGTTGTATGTAGCGGAGGAACTACCGGAGCCATTGATATTGGTGTATCGGGTGGTACAAGCCCTTACACCTATTCATGGTCCAATACAGCCACGACACAGGATTTGAGTTCACTGAAAGCAGCCAATTATTCAGTGACAGTCACAGACAGCAAGGGTTGTGTCGAAGATGCCGGCTATACGGTATCTGAACCTGCTGCAATCAGTATTTCCGCAGCGGTAACAAACCCGCTTTGTAATGGAGGAACAAACGGATCCGTCAATCTTACAGTTACAGGTGGAACGCCAGCCGGAGCTGCGCCGTTTTACACATACGCCTGGTCGGGTGGACAAACAGCAGAAGATCCGACAGGTCTGAGCGCCGGAACCCATACAGTTACTGTAACGGACGCCAATTTGTGTACAGCAGTGTATTCCGTCAACCTTTCCCAGCCTGATGCACTGGCAGTTACCACGCAACAGACCAACTGCTCTTGTGATATGGTAAACGACGGAGCGCTTGATCTGCTGGTTTCGGGTGGTACAACGCCCTATACGTATTCCTGGACAGGCGGCGGTGGAAGCAATGAAGATATCAGCGGTTTGGCTCCTGCCACCTACGATGTGACCATTTCTGATGCCAATAACTGCCAGATAACCCGCTCCTATACTATCACGCAGCCTGCACCACTTACAGCCAGCGCTGTTTCCACGAACGTAATTTGCAACGGAGGCGCAAATGGTGCCGTTACGCTTACTGTGGGTGGCGGAACCTCGGGCTACTCCTATTTCTGGAGTAATGGCTCAACGACTGCAAATCTCGCCAATCTCGGATCGGGAATATACAGTGTTACCGTATCGGACATCAATAGTTGTACAAAAACAGCCTCTGCGACGGTGTCAGAGCCATCTGTACTGGGAGTAAGCGTCGCGGTGAGCTCTATAAGTTGTTATGGTGGAAGCAACGGTGGCACTCTCGCCATTGCATCCGGTGGAACAGCGCCCTACACTTATGCCTGGTCTCCCGGTGGTGCTACCACCTACAGCCTGAGCAGTCTCGGAACGGGCACTTACACGGTTACCGTAACCGATTCAAAAAACTGTACATCAAGTGGTTCCGGAACAGTAACCGAACCCGCAGCTGCTGTGCTCGTTACGGAGACAGTCAATACACCGCCCTGCAGCAATCTGAGTGGCGGATCAGTTACGCTGGCAGTATCGGGCGGTACGCCGGACTACACTTATCTGTGGAGCGATGCTTCTACCGATCAGGATCTGACAGGAGTAGCGGGGGGCACCTACACCGTAACCGTTACAGATTTCAGGGGATGTACAGTTAGTGAAACCTATATGGTTCCCACACCAACGTGCAACCAGCCGCCAGTTGCAGTCTTTGAAACCAAAACAACCCTTGAGAATACACCGGTTGACATTTGTATCCATTTGAATGATACTGATCCCGACAATAATCTGGATACATCCACCACGACTATTACTGTACAACCGCTGCACGGAACTGTTGTCAAGAGTTCAACACCGGGCTGCTGGAAGTACACTCCGAACACGAATTACGACGGAACAGATCGCTTTGTGTATAATGTTTGTGATACCGGTTTGCCGGTTTATTGCGACACGGCTATTGTCTACATAACGATCACACCGCTTGAAGCAGACCTGGCCATTGTCAAAACATCCACGGCTACCACCTACACGGCCGGCAATACTGTTACCTGGACTATTACAGTGACAAACAACGGTCCGCATACTGCTACTGCAGCTTTGGTAAATGATGATTTCAACAACGCCTTGACCAATATTACCTGGACAGCGGCAGTAAACGGTTCTGCTACCGTAGTCAACTCGAGTGGTACAGGAGATATCGTTAATCAGTCCGTTACTATTCCTGCAGGCTCCGGCAACAGTGTTGTGTACACGGTCAATGCGACTGTACCCAGCAGTTTTACCGGTGATCTGGTAAATACAGCCACGGTTGATGCTCCGACTGGTACGACGGATCCTGATCTGACGGACAATACCGATTCGGAGACGGACACACCGGCTCCTGTATCAGATCTGGCCATAGTAAAGACGTCAACGTCCAATACTTTTGAACTGGGTGGTATGGTAACGTGGGTAATCACTGTGACAAATGCTGGTCCTAGTGATGTGGCTGGAGCGTTGGTCAATGACGATATCAACAACTCTCTGACCGGCGTGTCGTGGTCAGCTATGGCTGTTGGCAATAGTAGTATCAGCAGCACTTCGGGTACGGGGGATCTGGTGAATATTCCTGTGTCTATCGCTGCTGGCACAGGTAACAGTATCAAATTCACCGTTACGGGTACAGTACCGACTGGTTTCACCGGACTACTTTCAAATACGGCTACTGTTGATGCACCTGTTGGCACGACAGATCCTGACACTACAGACAATACCGACTCGGAGACGGACACGCCTGCGCCTGCTGTAGTTGATGATTTATATCTGACCCCTTACGATACAAATGTTTCCGGGGATGTCGGTGATAATGATGTATTTGAGCCTAATTCAACCTTCGACAATATCTCTGATCCGGTGAAAGGAGATCTTGTATTCAATTCGGATGGCACATTTACCTATAATCCGGATACATTGTTCTCTGGAATAGACACATTCAGTTACGTTTCCTGCCTGCCTGCTCCGAATCAGGCTATTTGTGACACGGCATTTGTGACGATTGTCGTAGGTCCGTATGCCAGCGATGATTATGAAGTTACGCCCCATAACACGCCTTTCACCTCCAGCGTGGATACCAATGATATTTTCATGGCAGGTTCCATGTTTACAAGGCTGGTGGATCCCCTCAACGGTACACTCATTCTGAATGCGGATGGATCTTACACGTACACACCCAATCCCGGGTACTCTGGCTGGGATACCTTCACCTATGTTATCTGCCTGCCCGTTCCGCACCACAGCCTTTGTGATACGGCTATTACGATTATCGCTGTGGGGCCGGCAGCCAGTGATGATCTGTTTGTTGTACCTCACACCGATATGGTAACGGGCTCTGTAAGTCCCAACGACACTTACCCTCCGGGTTCAGAGTATAGTGTAATAGATTTACCTCCGGTTGGTGGTCTCTCTCTGGATACTACAAATGGATCATTCGTCTACATGCCACCTTCCGGTTTCTCTGGAATTGTGACTTTTTTCTGTGCTATTTGTTTTAATCCGTGTGATACGGCCAAGGTGACTATCGTGGTTGGTCCTCAGGCAATGGATGATTATGAGGTTACGCCTCATGCCACTCCGATAACATCAGATGTGTATGAAAACGACTTCTTCCAGGATGGTTCTGATTTTGTAAATCTTGATTATCCTGACCATGGTACGCTGGTTTTTGCCAATACGGGAATTTACACCTATTCGCCCAACCCGGGCTTTATAGGGAATGACACATTCTTTTATCACGTGAAACTTCCTGCGCCTTACCAGCAGGTGTGCGATACTGCAATGGTGGTTATCACGGTTGGCCCGGTTGCCGAAGATGATGTATTTTCAACTGATTACGATACAGATTTGAACACCGTTGTCACAGGGAATGATATTTACCTGTCTGGTTCAACGTTTGTCGCAATTACAAACCCGGTCAACGGTATAGTAACATTGAATCTCGATGGCTCATTCAGTTATAATCCGGATAATGGCTTCACCGGCATAGACACTTTCAGCTACAAAGTCTGTTCTCCGGCGCCCAATGGAACACTTTGTGATGATGCCCTGGTAACCATCGTGGTCAGTCCGCGGGCTGAAAATGACGCTTATACAACGCCTTTCGGCACGCCTGTTGCATCTGATGTGAAGGTTAACGATTTGTTTTCCTCCGGATCTCTTTTTGATAATTTGAGTAATCCAGTGAATGGAACGATCGTATTTGCGTCGAATGGGACCTTTGAATATACCCCTGCACCAGGATTCACGGGTCAGGACTCATTCCTTTACACCGTTTGTCTGCCATCACCCTATTCAACTGTTTGTGATACAGCGCTTGTGGTTATTACTGTTGGTCCGCTTGCTGAAGACGACAGCTACACCACGCCGTACGATACGGATGTGAACAGCTCTGTACCCGGCAACGATACCTACCCGACAGGTTCTGTATTCACGAAGCTGACGAACCCGACGAACGGGGTAGTGACGTTCAATCCTGACGGTACATTCAACTACAACCCGAATGCTGGCTTCACGGGAGTGGATGTATTTACATACGAAGTTTGTCTGCCTGCGCCGAACGGTACGGTATGCGACCCTGCAACGGTGACCATCGTGGTTGGACCTTTGGCAAATGATGACAACACGACAACGCCACACAATACACCAGTTACAGCCGATGTGAAGGGCAACGACACTTATCCTGCAGGTTCTGTGTTTGACAACACGAGCAATCCTTCAAACGGCAGCCTGGTGTTCTCGTCCAACGGCACGTACACGTACACGCCTGATCCCGGCTTTACGGGGGTTGA
>CAIYFY010000183.1 GCA_903925535.1 uncultured Bacteroidota bacterium
CATTCTGCAAAGTTCAGTCCGGTACCTTTTGGATCGGTAAGCCGGTCGTAGCGCGGAATATTTCCTGAATTACTGTATTGTACATTCAGCGTGTGGCGTACCCTGTCAGACGACTGGAAGACAAACTTTTGCAATAAATCATACTGAGTATAACCGGAAAATTTCTGCACATAGGGGTCGGGGTTTTCTACGAGCGTATCGCGGCCGTTTATCCGGTCGGCATAGTGCGTTCTGAGTCCGAAAAACGGGGCAGTACCTTCTTTTTTCCCCATACGCAGATCACCAAAATCGCTGTAGGTGAACGAGGTGAAAGACCCGAATTTTTCCCCGCCCAGACTAACGTCAATATGTCCCGTTTTTTCCTGATTGACGGTTCCATAGCGCGTGAAAGCGTGGGTACTGCGCTTTATTTTCTCGCCAGCCCCGGCCAGCTCCGGACTTTTTGTGAAGAAGCACACTGCCCCCCCAAGTGCATCGGTACCATAAACAGTAGATGCCGGTCCGAAAAGAACTTCCGCACGATCAAGCGCAGCATTATCCATCGTGATGACATTCTGCAGGTGACCAGCCCTGTATATGGCATTATTCATGCGAACACCATCAACTACCAGCAATACCCTGCTTGCTTCAAAGCCGCGGATAACCGGACTGCCGCCACCCTGCTGACTCTTCTGAACAAATACTTGTCCGGTATTACTCAGCAAATCAGCCGTGGAAGGCGCATTCATGCGTTCAATTTCTGTTCGCCGTATGACCCGGACCTGCTGGGCTACGGCGGTTCTGGCCTGCGAGCCACGACTGGCCGCCACTACAGTTTCATTCAGCGACACTTCCTCCATGGCAGTGTCTCTTTCAACTTGCTGTGCCTGGACAAACGGTGACAAGCATATTGCCGCCACAGAAAATATAATTGATTTATTCATTGATTTCCACACAAGATTAGTGCCGGCATCGCTGCTGCGCGCCGGCAAAATGAAAATTGGCCGCTCCGGTACAGACGAGACTGACGGGCAGCAATAAGGAAGGTTCCGGAAGGAAGAATCAGGTGCGGGGTGGCTGAAAAAAATCGGCAGGCAAGGCGTCGGGAAAGTAGCCGATCCAGTAGAATCGGGAAGCACAAACCGCCTCCGGGGAGAAGCTCACGACAGGCGCTGTCGGAACGATAAAAGGGGTTACGAGCCACTGGGCAGCCCAAAGAACAATTGGCGGTGTCTGATTCGGCGAATAATCGGCAAGAAATGATACGTGCGGCCTGAGCAGGGCAAAAAGTGCCTGCTCCCGTTTGTCATGATACAACTCCAGTTGCACCGAGTCACCGGTGAATATGGCACTTTTGATATCATACAGGTTGCCGTCGAGCCTGATCTCTTTTCTGTCAATACGAACGCGCTGGAACAGACCGGTGGAGAGGGTCAGGCGAAGCGACGGGGTTTCAGGCAGCGAAACGGCAATGTCAGCGCTGATTTTCGCATGAAAATGTATTGCCTGCCACGTCAGCATCCAGCCCGCACCCTGAAACAGTATCAGGGCGAGCAGTGCGTATGGAAAAAATACCGGCCGCAGGGTGCGCATATCGGACAATATGTGCAAATGTATAGTCTGGACGGCAGGACTTCATTGATAATCAGCCAAAACCGGCTACTTTTTTTCAAAGCTGGCTGCAAATAACTTTTAATCTGCCAAAATCTGCGTTTTTGTACTAAAACTGACTGCTGAAAAATATTGTCGGAAAGAGAGATCGCTCAACCGCACAATCTGGCAGGAAGTCCGAAATCCGAGTTTCCTGCGATATACGGACACCTGTTCGCCTGAATACAGCGCGGGCAACCCCGGATAACCGGAATTGCCCGCGCTGTTATTATTGGCCGGAACAATCAAAGGTCCAGCAGCAGCGATACCGGATCCTCAATCAGGTTTTTCAGTTTTACGAGGAAGGTAACGGAAGTGCTGCCATCAATGATGCGGTGGTCGTAGCTGAGCGCCAGATACATCATCGGGCGGATCTCCACTTTCCCGTCAACAGCAACCGGACGCTCCTTGATAGCGTGCATGCCGAGGATGGCACTCTGAGG
>CAIYFY010000184.1 GCA_903925535.1 uncultured Bacteroidota bacterium
CAGTCTGTATCGCGTCAGGTTGCTGTCGAATGTGCGCAGTATGGCTGACTCGATATCTTCTTCACTGATCAGTTTGTCGCCGCCCTCCAGCGGTGTGACAGTGATGATGGTATCCTCAATTTCTCTTTCCTTTTTGTGTTGTACAGCCATGAACAGCCCGAGCACCACGATCAGGAGGAACAGCAACCAGATGATTTGGTCGTACCGGATTTTGGGCAAACTGATCATTCACTGTACTTTTTGGTTTTTCAATTGGTTTCAATCAGATTTTTTACGGGTTCCACCATGGTATCAATATCGCCGGCACCCATTGTGATGAGTACTTCCGGACGGTTTTTTCCAATCAGCTGCAGGAGCTCACTTTTCTGGACGAGTTGTTTGTTGTCCAGTGTCATTTTTCCCAGCAACATTTCGGAAGTGACGCCTTCCATTGGTTGTTCTCTGGCCGGATAAATGGGCAACAGCAGGCAGTTGTCCAGTTTGTCCAGTGCCGCAGCAAAGGCATCCGCGAAGTCGCGCGTGCGCGAGAACAGGTGCGGCTGGAATACGCCGGTGATCTTTTTGCCGGGGTACATCAGCCTTGCAGCCGCGATGGTGGCCTCCAGTTCAGCCGGATGATGGGCATAATCATCTACATACACAGTCTTTTCTGTGCGCGTGATGACTTCAAACCTGCGTTTGGCTCCCCTGAACTCGCGAAGTGCCCCTGCTATATGGTCCGGATTGCCGCCTGCCAGCAGGGTGGAAGCTATGGCTGCCACTGCATTTCGTACATTGTGAAGCCCCGGATACGGGAGTCTCAACCCTGACAATTCTGCCGGAAGCCCGGGATAATCTGTTTGCAGGTCGAATACCATGAATCCGTCTTCCGCGCGTATGTTCACTGCCCTGAAATCGCCCTGGTCTGTTCCGAAACGGAGGGCTCCGGGTACGTCCATGTCAACATGGTTTTCGAGCAGCAGTACCCCTCCCTCTTTCACCTGTGTTGCAAACGACCGGTAACTCTCCCGAACACCCTCCTCGCTCCCGTAGATATCGAGGTGATCGGCATCAATTGAGTTGATCACCGCGATTTCGGGATACAGCTGCAGGAATGAGCGATCGTACTCATCGGCTTCCACGACCACCCACTCGCTTTTTCCCTCCACGAAATTGCTGCCGAAATTGCCGGATATTCCACCGAGAAACGCGGAAGCGTCAATCCCGCAGGAGCGCATCAGCCAGGCAGTCATGGTGGATGTAGTGGTTTTTCCGTGCGTACCCGCCAGCGCTACACAGCGTCTGGCCTTGCTGATGATGCCAAGTACCTCGGCGCGTTTCCTGACGGGATAGCCGCGGCCGAGGAACCAGTTCAGTTCGCTGTGGTCTTTGGGCACTGCAGGTGTATAGACCACCAGATCAACGCCTTCCGGGATGCAGGATACATCGTCGGTATAGTGAACATGCATACCCTCATCGGCCAGTGCGCGGGTCAACGGAGTTTCCGTGCGATCGTAGCCGTGTACCTCCATGCCGTGCAGCATGAAGTAACGAGCCAGCGCCGACATACCGATGCCGCCTGTACCGATGAAATATATTTTATGCAAATCTTTAAAGTTCATTCTCAATTTTTTTGGTGTTTTCCGCGATTTTCGAGGACATTGCTGAAAAAACCGCGATAGTCTGCGGCCGATCTTTCCCAGGTGAACCGACCTGCCCACTGCCTGAGTCTGTCTGCTTTTCCCGGATCATTGTCGTACTCCCTGATTCCTCTCCGGTATGTTGAAATAATTGTTTCCGGTTCGAAGTCCTGAAAATAGCAGGCTTCTGAACCTCCGATTTCGGGAAGGCTGGTCAGTGCGGAAAGAAAAACAGGTTTTCCGGCCGACATGGCCTCCAGCACCGGCAGTCCGAATCCTTCGGCCAGAGAAGGAAACACCAGTGCCCTGCAGCCTGCGTATAACACATTCTTTTCCTGCTCCGTTACAGCACCGGGAAAATACAGTCTGTCGGAAACCCCCATTTCTATGGCGGTTTCTTCGAGTTTTGCCCTGTGTCCGTGCACATCGGGACCGGCTATCACCCAGCGCAGCTCCGGCTCGGCTGCAAGCAGCGGGAGTGCCACCGCATAATTTTTCAGCGGATGAAGTCCGATGGAAAACAGGTATGGCATCTCCCCGGATCCGGCTTTTTCGGCAACTACAGGCGATACCCCGTTGAAAATTACGCGCTCACATACATGTACGGGTACGCGCAGGTACCTTTTGACCTGCTCCCGCACAAACCCCGAGATATATACCAGTCCGCTGCAACGGTCAATTTTTCGCTGCAACTGACGCGTTTTCCGCTTTTTCCTTTCCGGTGAATAATCCGGCCGTTCCAGATAATTCAGGTCGTGTACCGTCATGGTAACCGGCGTAACAGCACTGGCAGGCCAGTAGGGCGAATCCTGGTGCATGCAATGCCACAGACCGGTATTTGTTGGTACTCCCAGCCACCGGTGATACCATTTTGCCGGCACACACTCTATCGTTGCTCCGGACTTGGATTTCGTTTTCAGGGGCATATAACCGCTGAAATGGAAACCTGTGCCATCTTCCGAAGAAGACAGCGCTTCGCTCAGGCGGAGGCAGTATTGCCCCAGTCCGGAGTTCAGATTGCGCAGGCGTTCCATTTCAAGCGTTATATTTGTCATATTCAACAATCAATTCCAGCCAGTCTCAAGGCTTCCCGGGCAATCCGGTCGGCAGCATCGGGCCTTCCGAGCTGACGAATGCTCTCGCCGAGACTGAAGGCGAGTGCATCGTTTTCAAGTATAAGCAATGCTTCTTTCAGCATTTTTTCCGCTGCATCCGCATCCCTGACCAGCCGGGCAGCTCCTTTCTCCACCAGCGCGAGCGCATTTTTCGTCTGATGGTCTTCTGCTACATTGGGTGAGGGCACCAGTACAACCGGTTTGCCCACCAGACAGAGTTCACTGATACTCAGCGCCCCTGCCCTGGAGATGATGACATCAGCGGCGGCATAAAGCAGATCCATCCGGTCAATGAAGGCACTCATGTGCACGTTGGGGAGCCGGGCAGTTTCCGATTCACTGTAAATACCCTCATAAAACTTGCCGCACTGCCAGAGCACATTCACCGGATTCCCTTCCAGCAGAAGGTGTGCCCCGGCCATAGCCTCATTGATGGTCTTTGCGCCCAGACTACCCCCGATCACAGCGATGGTTCTCCACTCCGGGTTCAGTCCGTAATACGACACAGCCTCTCCGCGTTTTTTGTCCAGATCCAGGATATCAGACCTCACGGGATTCCCGGTGAACACAATCCTGTTCTTGTCAAAAAACTGTTCCATCTGCTCGTAAGCCACACATATCTTGCCGGCTCTTTTGCCCAGCAGCTTGTTCGTGACACCGGCCCGGGAGTTCTGCTCCTGTACCAGTGTCGGTATTTTCATTCGCTGTGCTGCCCTCATCACCGGGCCGCTGGCGTATCCCCCCGTTCCAATCACCACATCGGGAGCATACTCAGCCACTATTCGGCGTGCCCGACGCAAACTGGCAATCAGTTTGAAAGGGAAGGCCAGATTCTTCAGACTCAGGCTCCGCTGAAAACCTGCGATATTGAGTCCCACAATCGGATAACCGGCCCTGGGCACGCGCTCCATTTCCATCTTTCCATTGGCTCCCACAAACAAAAACTCGGCATCCGGTCGGAGCCTTTTTATCGCATCCGCCACCGCGATAGCCGGAAAAACGTGTCCTCCGGTACCTCCGCCTGTAATCATTATTTTCAATTTGCCGTCGTTCGACATATCTTGACGAGTTTGGGTGCAGCACCCTCGGTTAGGAACTTTATTCTAAAGACTCGATATACTTGCTCACGCTCAGTATGATCCCGAACGAGACGCAGGTAAACAATATGCTGGTTCCACCCATCGAAATGAGTGGAAGCGTAAGACCCGTTGCCGGAACCAGATTCACATTCACCGCCATATTCGCAAGTGCCTGTACCGTGAGCATCAGGCTCAGTCCGATGGAGAGAAATGCACCAAATGCTTTTGGACTTCTGGACACCATTTTCACACTCCTGAAGAAGAGCAGAATGTACAGGAACAGTATAATGGTTCCTCCCAGCAGTCCGTATTCTTCACAAATAATGGCATAGATGAAGTCGGCATGTGCATAAGGGAGAAAATTGCGGATGACGCTGTTACCCGGTCCCTGACCGAATATCCCTCCTCTCGCGATGGCAATCTTCGCCTGTTGTACCTGATATCCGCCGTCGCTGGCGTTGGCGAATTCATCTATCCTCGAAATCCAGGTATCCAGTCGTACGAATCCGCTGTCAGGGTACAGTTTGCCGATAGCAATCAGCAGCGCGAGCACCACAATTCCCATCATTCCGAGCAGGAAGATGTATTTCCAGCTGACCCTTCCGATGAACATCAGGGTAATGGAGGTAGCAAAAAGCACCGCTGCTGTACTGAGGTTGGCGGGCGCAATCAGACCGCAAATAATCACAACAGGTACCAGCAGGGGCATGAATGCATCCCTGAAGCTGGTGATATACTCCTGCCTGCGGGTAAGTTCCCGCGCCAGGTAGATAATCAGTGCCAGTTTGGCAAACTCCGACGGCTGAATGCTCACACCACCTACACTCAGCCAGCGGGAGGCATCATTGATATTCCTGCCAAATGCCAGTGTAGCCATGAGCAGCGGAATAACAACCAGAATCAGTACGGGTGCCATGCGTTTGTACTGCAGGTAGTGCAGCAGGTGGCACAGATAAATCATTACAAGACCGAATGCAATGATTACCATGTGCTTGACCAGAAAAGCCGTGGTATCTCCGTCGCGGGAACGCCACGCCTCCCAGCCCGAAGCGGAATACACCGCCACGATACTGAACATACTCAGTACGGCGATGATCATCCATATGGTACGATCGCCTCTGAGTTCTGCTTCTATGCGCGCTCCAAGTGACATAAATCAATTATTCAGTTTCATGACTGCGGCCTTGAACTGGCGGCCGCGGTCCTCGTAATTCAAAAAAAGGTCAAAACTGGCGCATGCCGGACTGAGCAGCACGGTGTCGCCCGGACGGGCGAATCCTGCTGCCGCATGCACGGCTTCCACGGCACTTCCTGTTTCAACCAGGGGCTTGTTCAGGCTGGCGAACGCTTCCCTGATTTTACTGTTGTCAACTCCCATACACACAATAGCCCGCACTTGATTCTTCACCAGCGGCATCAATGGTGTATAGTCGTTGCCTTTGTCCTGGCCGCCAACAATCCAGACTGTCGGATCTTCCATCGCCTGAAGTGCATAGAACGTAGAGTCCACATTGGTACCCTTCGAGTCGTTGATCCAGGTTACCCCGCCGATAACCGCCACTTTTTCGAGGCGGTGCTCCGGTGGCATAAAGGTGTCGAGCCCCTCCTGAATCTTCACAGGATCAGCTTTGAGCAGACATGCCACACGAATGGCACATGCTGCATTGAACATATTGTGAGGGCCCCTCAGATTGCCGGTTTTCATGTCAAATCGGTTCACCCCCACCCGAATACTTCCGTTTGTACAGAAGCCTTTCCGGATGGGAGTGGGTTTTAAACCTGAGGCGGGGGCCTCAAAGAACTCAGCGATTATCGGGTCGAACCCGTTATAAATGAATTTGTCGCCCCGCTTCTGATTCATGCATATTCTGAATTTGGCGCGGGCGTAATTTCCGAGTGTGTAGTCGTAGCGATCGAGGTGATCGGGGGTAATATTGAGCAGGAGAGCGATACGGGGCCTGAACTGCTGTATGTCATCGAGCTGAAAGCTGCTTACCTCCAGTACAAAAATTCTGTCTGCCGTGGCCTGCGACGGATGGAGCAAGTCGTCGAGCACCATGGCTGCAAATGAATTGCCCACATTACCGCCTTTCCTGACATTCAGTCCGGCGGTCTGTAACAGGTGATAAGTCAGTTCTGTCGTGGTGGTTTTGCCATTTGTACCGGTGATGGCAACGATCGTACATTTGCCGGCGTGACGGTACCCGAGTTCTATTTCTCCGATGACATTGATTCCGCGCGCGCGCACGGCCTTCATGATCCCGGATTTTTCAGGAATACCCGGACTTTTGACAATTTCATCGGCATTGAGAATGAGATCCATCGTATGTGTCTTCTCCTCCCATGGAATACTGGCCTTGTCCAGTTCCTTCCTGTATTTTTCCTGTACGGCTCCTTTGTCGGACACGAACACGTCATATCCCAGGTGGCTTGCCAGCAAGGCTGCCCCGGTTCCGGATTCTCCTGATCCCAATATGACGATTCGTTTTTTCATCCTGCCAGTGATTGTTTACCTGATTTTAAGGGTTATGATGGTGGCTGCCGCCAGAAGAATCTGAACGATCCAGAAGCGCACGGAGATGGTCACTTCATGGTAGCCCTTTTTCTGATAGTGGTGATGAAGGGGTGCCATCAGGAATACCCTCCTTCCCTCGCCGTACTTTTTCTTTGTTCTTTTGAACCACCAGACCTGTATGATAACCGAGAGGTTTTCCACAAGGAATACGCCGCAGAGTACAGGTATCAGCAGTTCTTTTCTGAGCACGATGGCCATGGCAGCGATGATACCGCCGAGGGTCAGACTGCCTGTGTCGCCCATGAACACACGTGCCGGAAACACATTGTACCATAAAAATCCGATACAGGCGCCGAGCAGACAGGCTGCGTAGATGACCATTTCTCCTGTATTGGGCAGGTAGTATATGTTCAGGAAATCGGCGGCCACCGAGTTTCCGCTCACGTACGCCAGAATGCCGAGGGCCATACAGACAATGGCCGATACCCCGGCCAGCTGGCCGTCGAGTCCGTCGGTCAGATTGGCACCATTGCTCACAGCGGTAATGACGAAAATACTCATGATGACGAAGAGTACAGAACTCAGATCGCGCGCATTGTCGCCAAGAAACCAGAGCAGCCTGGAGTAGTCCAGCTCATTATTTTTGACAAAAGGTACATTGGTGATAGGTGCTTTGGCGTACACCATGGTAGTGAAGGTTTGTTCACTGCCCGGATTTTTCACCAGAATGGTATCGGTGACGGTGTAACCGTGTTCTGCAGCAACCCGGGGAGTCATTCTGACCACCACATTGTCGTTCGCCAGCATGGTAATGCCCACGATGAGACCGAGCCCTACCTGTCCCATTATTTTGAAGCGGCCCTTCAGCCCCTCCTTGTCTTTCTTGAACACCTTGATATAGTCGTCAATAAACCCGATGATGAACATCCAGACGGTACTGACGATCATCAGAATGATATATACATTATTAAGGCGTGCAAAGAGCAGCACTGGCAGCAGTGTTGCTGCCACGAGGATAATCCCCCCCATAGTAGGTGTTCCGGCCTTGATATTCTGTCCGGAGAGACCCAGATCGCGTACGGTTTCCCCGATTTGCAGCTTTCGGAGCTTGTCAATAATGCGTTTGCCGATAATCATGGAAAACAGCAACGCCAGCAGCATGGCAGCTCCTGCCCGGAACGATATATACCTGAACAGACCTGCGCCGGGCAAGTCATAATGTTGTTGCAGGTATTCGAACAAGTGTACTAACATGCTTTGTGGTTGTTGATTACATGATGAATGCGTTCAGTCAGGTTTTTTGTTGTCGTTGCCGGAGGCGAAGTGGTGTGGGGGCGATGTTTCATCGCCCCGCAACCTCTTCACAATAATAGTCCCTCCACTATTATATCTTTCAGCGTCAGATATGACGCATGCAGGTCAAAAGAATCTGTTTGTCATCGAACGGGTATTTCACGCCGCCGATGTCCTGGTATTTCTCGTGGCCTTTGCCCGCTACCAGTATAATATCGTGTTCTCCGGCCAGTCTGACGGCCGTTTTGATGGCCTGTTCGCGGTCCTGAATCACGAGTGTTTTGATTTTGTCTGTCTCTTCGAGGCCTGACTCCATATCACTGAGTATGGCTGCCGGGTCTTCCGTCCTCGGATTGTCACTTGTCAGGATAACCTGATCACTGAGCCGGGCGCACACCTGAGCCATAAGCGGCCGCTTGGTTTTGTCCCTGTCGCCACCAGCACCGGTCACCGTGATTATCCTCGACTGTTTGCCTTTCAGTTTCTGGATCGTTTCGAGCACCTTTTCGAGCGCATCGGGCGTGTGCGCGTAATCCACGATACCGATACAGCCTGCCTTTGCAGGGTGCTTTACATAGTCGAACCTTCCTTCGGCACCCGGAAGATCACTCAGGGCAGTCAGGGCGTCCATTTTGTCCACGCCGAGCAGTCGGGCAACCCCGTAAGCCGCTGTCAGGTTGGCAGCATTGAATTCGCCGATCATTCTGGCGTGCATCTGACTTCCGTCGAGGTCTATTACCAGTCCGTCGAGGTTATTCTCGATAATTCTGGTCTTGTAATCTGCCGGCGACCGAAGCGCGTAACTGTATTTCGACGCAGCTGTATTCTGCAGCATCACTGCTCCGTTGCGGTCGTCGGCATTGGTCAGTGCAAAGGCCTGTGCAGTCAGGTCGTCAAAGAACTTCTTTTTTGCATCGCGATAATTGGCGAAGGTGCCGTGATAGTCGAGATGATCATGAGTCAGGTTGGTGAACACGGCACCTGTGAACACAGCTCCTGCAATTCTCCGCTGGTGAACGGCGTGGCTGCTTACCTCCATGAACACATGGGTGCACTGATTTTCTTCCATTTCCCGCAACAACTCGTGCAGCCTTACAGCATCGGGTGTGGTGTGCGTACTTGGTATAATCTCCGAACCAATTCTGTTTTCAACCGTACCAATAAGGCCACATTTATAGCCCAGCCGGGTAAAAAGTTGCCAGAGCAGCGTCACCGTGGTTGTTTTTCCGTTCGTACCGGTTACTCCCACCAGTTTCACGGAGGAAGAGGGATTGCCATAGTATGCGGAAGCCATTATACCGAGTGTTTCGGCCGAATCGGCTACATACACTGCGGTGACTCCCGGAGGCACATCGGGCAGCGTTTCTGCCACTATGGCAGAGGCTCCGTTAGAGACGGCCTTTTCAATGAACTCATGTCCGTCGGTCGAGACGCCGCGTACAGCCACAAACACATCGCCGGGCTGTACAGCACGCGAATCGAAACGGATTCGCCGGATTTCGACATCGGGATTGCCCTGAAGGGCCACCACCGTTACATGTCTGATTAATTCGCTGAGCGTCATTTTGATTATTATTTTATTATTCGAGATAAAGAACGCAGGTGGAGCCGCGGGCGACTGTGCCCGGTTCGAGGCTCTGTCGCCTCACTTTGCCGACACCTACCACCTTTACCTTGCAGTTCCTGTTTTCGAGCAGATAAAGCGCATCTTTCAGCCCCATACCCACTACTGACGGCACACTGCTGTTGTTTACACTGCGCCTTTCCAGTCGGGCAGAATCATTCGCTGCAATGAGTACCGACCAGTCGCTGCCGTTTTCACCGGTATATTTGTAGTTCAGTCCGAGCCAGTCGAGCGCCTTTTTAAGTTCATTCATGGATCCTGCATCGCCATTGGGCATAAGTGCAGCCTGAA
>CAIYFY010000185.1 GCA_903925535.1 uncultured Bacteroidota bacterium
AGTCTGCCACCAGCCGACTGGCAAAGTCCGAATCCAATTCCTTTTCTGACAGTAAAAGATGGGCCGGACAGAAAAAACAGGTTTCAGTTCATTATTGGTCTCCGAAAAGGTACAAAAGAAGAAGTCCCCGTTGACGGGAAAGATGTCAAGTTACTTGAACATACCCAAAATTTGCTCATTGAGGCTCTCACAGAACACGGTGTCGGAGCCAAAACTGCTACAGGCTACGGCTATTTCAACAAACCTTGATCTCAATAAATATGGCACGTAAATTCATTTCTTTTCTTGGTGCAGTTCCTTACGAAGACACGCGTTACTTTTTCAACAACAACCCTGATTTGCTGGCTCAACCAACTTCGTATGTTCAGGAGGCTATCTTTGAAATAGAACTTAATACCTGGCAGCCCTCCGACAAGGTATTTATTTTCACCACCGAAGAAGCCAGGGAAAAGAACTATATCAACAGGATTACAAGAAACAAAGATAATCCCATGATCGAAGGTCAGGGACTGGAAAACATCCTCGGGCAACTTCAAAAAAGAGGGTTGATCGGCGATTATTCAGCAAAACTGATTCGCAATGGAAACAGTGAGGAGGAGATATGGGAGGTGTTTCAGACTGTTTTCAGTGAAATAGAAGAAGGAGATGAACTCTATTTCGATATCACGTACGGGTTTCGATCGCTGCCCATGCTTGGGATGGTACTGCTCGATTATGCACGCGCACTCAAAAATGTAACAATCAAAAAACTGTATTACGGCAACTACGAAGCTGGTCGGGCAAATCGGATAGAGGGTGAACTGGTCCATGCGCCGGTGCTTGACCTGACCCCGTTCGCCCGCCTGCAGGAGTGGACCTCAGCGGCAATCATATTTCTGAATGGTGGCAACGCCGAACCATTAGCCAGGCTGACGGAAGAGCAAAATCCCGAAATAAGCGATAATTTACGTGAATTTACACGCGCTATCCTCACCTGCCGAGGTATACAACTGGCTGAAGTTATTGATATATCATTCTTCAAATCACATGTGGCTGACAACTTGGCATCACCCATCGCTGCACAACTCAGACCGCTCCTCGAAAAAACAAAGGAAAAACTGGCGCCTTTTGAGAGCAAGAATCTGAATAATGGCCTGCACGCCGTACAATGGTGTATTGACAATGGTCTTGTTCAACAAGGGTACACGTTTCTGCAGGAAACCATAGTGAGTCTGGTATTGGAAAAAGTGTTTAAAGATCGACTTACAAATTTCAGTTACAGGAGCGCAACTGGTGTTGCTATCAGGGGTAAATATACACCTTCAGATAAACATTTGAAGATTGACATACCTGTTCATGATTATGCAATGATATTTGATTACGTCGCTCGGTATCCCGAAATGCAGAAAATTTATAACAAACTGACAAGACTCCGCAATGACATTAATCATTGCGGATTAAATGAAAGCGATGCCACACCCCAACGTTTGTCTAATGATCTTAAAACCCTCTATGCACAATTCTGTGAAATAAAACTGACCTGATCCCGTGTTACTGAATATTTCCAATCATCCATCTGGCCATTGGCCGACCAACCAGCTTGCGGCTGCCCTGGATCTGTTCGGG
>CAIYFY010000186.1 GCA_903925535.1 uncultured Bacteroidota bacterium
AACATCTCCTTTCGACTGAATACCACTACCCCCAACTGTTACTCCTCCACCAGAGACAATCATGATGTTACCCGTTCCGCCGGCATTATTCATTCCGGCATCGGAAATAAGTATATCTCCGTCTGCTGAAACAGATATTGCGCCAGCAGATGTTATTCCACCCTGATTGGATGTAATTGTTCCTCCTGTGGTCAAAATAGTAACACTTCCGGTACCATAACTATTCGATACTCCAGCGTTAGTAACAACTATATTTCCACTCGCTGAAACAGAAATCGCTCCATTAGACTGTATGCCACTGCCTTCCAGAGTTATACCTCCACCCGTAGATGACATAATCACTTTGCCGCTTCCGTAAGTATTAACCGTTCCGCCATTTGTTGAACTGATATCTCCAGCTGCCTGAACAGTGATATCGCCTTTGGATTGCAAACCACCGCCGCTCACAGAGACCGTACCGCCGGCAACTATCTCAATTTTACCTGTGCCATTGTAGTTTGAGATTCCTCCATTCTGTGCGATGACATTATTGCTGGCATGAACGATAATATCATTGTTTGATTGCATACCGCCGCCGCTGATAGTAACATTGCCACTGGACGAAATTGAAATGCTTCCCGTACCAGCCGAATTATAAATTCCTCCGTCCTGTACATTAACATCTTGTACGGCCTGAACTGAAATATTTCCTTTGGATCGCAGTCCGCCACCAGTAACAGACACTGTACTACCGGATACTACGGTGATACCACCAGTGCCATCTGTGTTATTTATTCCGTTTTCTTCTATGAGTACCAGGCCATCTGCCTGAACAACAACATTACCATAGGAAACCATACCTCCATCATTGACTTTGACATCTCCGGAAGCATCAATCAAAGTACCTGCGAATGACAGAATGTTGATGGGTATCTGAATTAATCCAGTGGGTAGAACTGTGACATCACCATCGCTCAGCAGATTTACCGTTCCGAATGAAAATACAAAAGCCGCATCAATCTGCGTAGCACCAGCCAAGGTTACATTACCCAGCCCTATGAGTATGGCAGTATCGGCAACCGAAGTATAAATACCTCCACTTTGAGAGGCCAGATTGATTAGGCCTCCGAGAATTGTCCCCTTTATACGAATATCCGATCCCGCCTGAACCGTGTAACTGGATAGTACAGTTGGCGGCATACCCAAATTGACAAGCGTATCCAGCTGCTCCTGTGTCACAGTAACTGACTCCAGCAGGGTGACAGAATCTTTTTCCGCCAGTAAAATCAACCCGGAAATTTGGCCGGAGGTTAACGTATCTACCTCATTCAAGGCATTGTTGAGATTATAACCCAGCAAAACAGGCGCCCTGCTTTCGATTGCCTGCGGAGTGAAATTTGTTTTTCCTGGTTTTGGAGCAAACAGCTGAGAGAGTGAGAACGCTCCCCCGTCGCTAAAACCGCCAACACTAAGCAACCCGGCTTTTATGGGTGCAGACTGCGTGACAATGCCTTCTGTAAAGAGAGCCAGTGTATCTGCAGTGCCACCAGTCAGCCCGCCAATATTGAAAGAGCAGGAGCAGTTGATTCCGATATAGCCTCCATTTTTGGATATCACAGGATTTTCCTGAAAATACTGATCGGAGCCATTAATCAATTCTACTGTGAACGATTGCCTGGCAGCACCAGCAGAGGTCGCACTCAGATTTATACCTCCCGGACCGATACTGAGCGTGTCGTCGCTCATGCCACCGAATACAGAGAAGCCCTCGAAATTACTCATAACAGACATGTCCACTGTGATAGTGGATGTGCCGTTTGTCGTTACCCCTGAAGGCACAGATGCCGCCAGTGCGATACTGGTGCCAATACCAGAAGCTGTGATAATCAGATTGTTACCACTGACTGATGTATGAAGATCACTGATGTTGGCACCTTCGTTATTCAGTATTAATCCCAACCTGTTATCATCGCGGCGTGCCACAATAATATCAGGGACAGATGATGGAGTGAACGTGTAGGTCAGGCCGGCAACGGGAGCTACTCCGCTGTTTGCCGAATTAAAATAAGCGGTTGAGCTGTAATTTGCTCCCGCATCAGGGGTTAACCATGAGCCTGTTGAAGCAACAGAAATATTGTTGAAATCCCGATTGGAGAAGCCTTTTAAACCTACCTCAGGGAAAACAGTGCTTGAACCCGCGACAATAGTTCCTCCGTATACGAACCTGATTACACCAGTAGCTATGTTTATTCTGGCCTGAAAACTGATTTTCTCGCCCGAAACACCCTTTCTTCGAACATCGTCCCATTCAGCAATTATTTCGCTGGCAGTAGTTACAATCTTCAATTCAGGACTACCTGTTTCAGCAGCCACTAGATCTGCTCCAAAAGGGGCAATTGTGAAGGGCCCTGTCAGATTTCCTGAAATTGGATTTGATATAGAGCCATAGGCTGGTGTAAATCCTGTCGGGACCAGTTCTATGAAACCGTTATCAAATACGGTAATGTAATCGGTTGTTGTGCCACCAATCGGGACAGATGTGAGCGAATAATCTACCAGTAACTCATCAGCCCCGGCAATACCGATGGTCTGTGCCTGATAGTTTGATCCTGAACCGGAATTGATGGGAGTGAAAGTTCCGACGGATGTGGTCAGTGTATATCCCGATACCTGTGTGTACCCGGCATGAACATTCAAAAATGAAAAAATGAGAGGGAGGCTCAGGTACAGGAAAGACCTGACGCCGGGAGAGACGTGATTTTTCATAAGACGAAAAGATAGAGGATTGAGGAACCGAACTTTCGTTCAATTCTGATTAGAACGGATTAAACACAAAGCGCAAATGTACTTTGGTATTCTGAATAACCTACAAAAACAATGTTTTATCTGAAATAATCTGTAAAATACCAGACGTATGTTCACAGAAGTGTCCAGACTTCAGCAAACATACGCCTGCTACAGTTGCTTACACAACCGAGTTTTCACAAATATACCTGAGTTCAGATGATGGTTACCATCACATTAGCCACTCCATTCTCGCCTCTGACCTCCAGTCTGTAAGTGCCCCCGGGTAGTCCGTACACAGGTAACCTCAGCTCGTATTCATTCTTCTGAATGTATGCTGTTTGTACTGGCTGCCCCGCCTGATTGTACAGGGTTACGGTATTTTCGCAACCGGATGTTTTTACAGTAATTATGTCTGTAGCAGGATTGGGCGAAATTTGCACCTGTATTCCCGATGTGGCAATTGTACCAACGCTGACGATGAGTATTGTTTGTTCACTGGATGCAGAACAACCATACGGTGTCGAGATGGTCAGTTTGACTGTCCGGGTTCCGGCAGAGGCGAAGGTATGTACCGGAGACATCTCGCCGGAGGTGGTTCCGTCGCCGAAGTCCCACAGATACTCCCATCCGGGCTTCGCAGTGAATTGCCAGGTGAGCGCATTGACCGGTGTGGCCGTGAAAGTGGCGTCCGGTTGGGGAAGATGCTGTGAGAGTGCGAAATCCAGCCAGGCGGCACGCTCCTCAATCCAGCTCTTCAGCTTTTGTACTTCCCCGCTGTAAGTATCAGGAAGCGGCCCCGGATTGGGCCAGACGTAAGTACCGAGTATGGGCCAGTAGTTAAAGTTTCTTGTATTGGCTTCCTGCAGAACATTTGCCATTGAGTCTATCACGAGACCAAGGCGGGCGTCGCTCATGGCTCCGTTTGCGCCGCGCAGCGACTGCCAGCGACAGGCGAGGTGTTGTCTGAAGAGAGTATCCTCGTTCAGGCGCTCCCACCAGAAAGGTACACCTGCATCATTACACACATAATTAATATTGTAGGCCCACCCGGATGCCAGAAATCCCTCGCAGTAATCGGCATTGTAGAAAGCCAGATCGTAATCCCAGGGCGGCCCCATTTTCAGTTTTCCGCCGCGGTCATCCCGATCTTTGTGGAAATAGGTGCTCAGCCTGTATCCGTCCACATTTTTACTGATTTCGTTGAGGATCAGATAATCCATAAAACTCTTTTCGTCAGCAAACCTGCGCCAGCCGGCCGCCTCATCCTGAAAATCCGGACTGCGCAATGCCACCTCGAAGCTGTCAACGAAAGACCTTATATATTGTATCTGAGCAGGATGCAGTCTGTCGAACTCGGGGTATTCATGCTGAAAGTAGGTAAAAATACCCGGACTGTTGGGTTGCGGGAACTGTGAGTTCCATCCGGGAGAGGTATTCCAGTCAATGCGCAGCATATACCCTCCTGTGCGATCGTTTCCTGCAGTGTCCTGTGGTGAGAGGCGGGCAATGTCCACCCGTTCATCTCCGCGCTTGATCCGTTCGGTGAGTATGTATATACCCTGATAGGTGCCATCCAGCATCACTTCGCAGAAACGGGTACGGGAGGCGTAGTGCCCCATTTGCCTGAAAAGGTCATACGCGAGCGCGTTGCGCATGAGGGTTTTGTCGCTGAAATTGGCCATCAGGGCAAAGTCGCTGGTTTCGGGAAGTCCGAGCAGCGACACGTCCTTGTCTTCACCCAGTTCATCGCGGGTTTCAATGGCATAGGATTTTTTGGGAAACCCCTGTGAGCTGTTGCCCCGCAGCTCTATGCCGATTTCTCCCGACCAGGCTGAGCCGGGCTGATCGGGATAATTGCGCTGACCTGGGCCATTGTCTATCACCGACATCTGAGCCGTGATTTTGGGGTCGTTTGGTATGGGCTGTCCCCCGGTACTTATTCTTATGATGGGCAAATCACTCGATTCGAATACAAACGGCCTGCACGGGTCGGGGCCGAAGGTAATACTGCACCCGTTCAGATTTCCGGCATCGGCAAAGGGATAGGTGTCGAGCAAGCGCAGATACCAGGTACCATTCGGATTTATTCCTTTCAGATTGATCTGACCCATATCTCCGAACGGCCTGAATGTACCGGTATACGGATACCACTGCTGAAAAATGGAGGCAGAAGCGTTACTGTTGACACAAGTACCCACGAATCCGTCGGTATCTCCGCCGATTCCGGATACCAGCGGCACTGAAGTACCATCCGGCGCCACAATCCAGACGGCCAGATCGGCAGTCCAGGTATGTGTAATATCGAAACACACACTTTCCAGTCCGAAATCAATCGTATTGACATTAGCGGGCAATCCGGATACCTGAATTGGATAATTGACAACCGTGCCGTCGTCGGGAATAGAGCCGTTACCTCCGGTGAACGTTTGTGCAGAGGCGTTCGTGCCGAGCAGCACGATGAGTAAGGTCAGGAAGCGCATGAAAGAAATTGTACAAAGGTTTTACTCGTCCAGATCTGATTCCGCATCCCGTCCTTCACCCGTCCAGCTTCTCTGGAAGTGCATTTTGCACCAGGTGCAGTCGGGTTTACCACAACCGGTATCGAATTTGCCGGCCAGGATGTTGTCGTAGGTCTGTCGCACCAGATCTCTCACAAAGTTAAGATCTTGCGGGGAGAAGGAGAGTTCCGAGACAGGGAATGTTCCCCTTTTGTCGGGTTCCAGCCAAATCACTGCTGTTTTTTCCACCTTTTCTGGATAAGCGTTGGCCGATTCAAGCAATAACTGATAGAAAGCAAGCTGGCGCCAGTACGGCCCCCCGAGCGGATTTTTTTCATCGGGAGGTGCCGTTTTGGAAGTGTCAGGAGTTCCGGTCTTGAAGTCAACAATCCGGATTTTGCCACCGTCGAGCCATTCAATTTTATCGAGTACGCCCGATACAGGTACCCCTTCGAGTTCTGTATTACTGATACGGCGTTCCACAACGGCGCGTTTCTTCCAGAAGGGTATTTGTTCGGCATACAGTCGGCGCAGATGCTCGAGCCCGAGCGCTTTTCTCTGTTCGTAGCCATCCGGAGAGAAGTTAATCCTCATTTTCTCCATTTCTCTCGAATAAATCCGATAGAGTATTTCAGCCGATGGCCACAGATTCTGTTTGTCGGTCTTCATTCGAAGGAAAAACTTCTGCAGCGTGCTGTGTACGGCAATGCCGGCGGCGGCGGCCTCACTCATAGCGCCGGGAACCTTGAGCAGATCCTCATACCAGAAAGCAATCGGGCATCTGAGATATCTGTTCAGAGTGGTAATTGTCAGGGAAAGCTGTGATATCAGACTTTCAATTACAGGCTTTTCGGGCAGACTTACGACCGGAGAGGCCGGTGCTGCCAGCATGAATTGTACTGTGCGTATTACCTGATCGCGGTCGGGCGTCACGGGTATGTGTGGCAGCAGCGTTTCGTCGAGGAAGCGGCTCTGTGTCAGTGCTTTACCATCATTGGCTGTGCGCGCGTACGAGAGAAACAGGTCCTTTCGGGCGCGGGTCATAGCCACATAGAACAGACGGCGCCGGGCCTCCAGTGCATCTTCCTCGCCGGAAAGAGTGAGCGTCGGGGGCAACTGAAAGCGGCCTCTGGCATCGCCGGAGCTGCTCTCCCATGCATCTTCAACGCAATCAGGCATAAATACGTAATCAAATTCGAGCCCCTTCGCGGCATGTGCAGTGAGCAACTGTACACCCGGAGTAGTATCAATGATTTCTCTGAACGGAATACCAAGACGATTCGCCTCGAGATTGTCTAGCGTTTCCAGAAAGAAACTCAGGTTGGGTTTTCTGTCGGCAACAGGCAGCGGGATGGCATTTTGAAAGGCCGACAAAGCCTGAATCTGCCAGATTCTGTCGGGATGCCGGAGTACCCAGTCGAGCATACCCGACTGTGAGATCACCATTTCCATCAACTGGAGCAGCGGGACATTGGATGCTGCGGCAATCCATTGGTTAAAAAGGAGTCCGAAATTATACAGTTTGACCGGATCCGAGATACGCAGTGACTGGAGCCAGTGCAGATCTGTCAGTTTTTGTCGCCAGACGAAGGTATTTGCCACAGGGACTGATTCATCGTCGCCGTACAAACCGGAATGTGACTGTTTTTCCTGTGACTTTCGGGCTTCAGCTGCCACCAGCGCAATATCGAGTGGATCAACACCGAAGAAATCGGCGTGCAGCAGGCGGAAAATACGGTGTTCCCCTGAAAACGGAGTTCTGTTTTCATCTCTGATATACAGAAGAAGCTCCCTGAAGTGATCAATCAGCGGGGCTTCCAGGATATTTTGCGGGCGTTTGGTCTGGAACGGGATACCTTCCTTTCTGAAGAGCGCCTGAAGAGGGTCAGCCTGTTTGTGGCGACTATAAAGAACAGCAATCTGAGAGGGCTCAGTACCGGATTTTATCAGCTTTCCGATGTGCGCCGACAGATCTGCCAGTTCATGGGTTCGGGATTCATACTGACTGATTATCGGAACAGCCCCACTGCCGGCGTGCGCGACGAGTTGCTTTCCGCCGGTGATACCGAGCCGTTCGACGGCACGTAACTTGTTATTTTCAATTACATTACCTGCCGAGTCGAGTATTTCCTGTGAAGAGCGGTAGTTTTCTTTCAGTACCACCACCTCGAGGCCCTGTTGATAATCACTGGCAAAACGCTCCAGATTTTCGAGGCGCGCCCCCTGGAACTCATAGATACTCTGGTCATCATCGCCTACAATGAAGACGTTGGGAGTTTCCCAGTAATTGAGCAGATGGTTCAACAAAAGGAACTGTGCACCATTGGTATCCTGAAATTCATCTACCAGCACATACTGGTACCTTTCCTGATAATTTCTGAGTAGCGCCTCGTGTTTTTCAAAGGCTTTGTTCACCCACAGCAACATATCCTCGTACTCGTATCTTCCTGCCTTGTCAAGTGCCTTCTGATAAATCGGGAAGAGGTCGGCGGCCGCCTTGAGCCGCTGCATTTTTTCGGTAACAGCAGCAATTTGCGACAATTTGGGGTCGCCTTTCTTTCCATATTTGCTATTAACCTGATAGGTGTAGGCCGGGTGCCCGTTCAGACTGCGAAGAAATTCATCTGTCTTTCTTATAACAAAACCAGGGGCCCAGCCTTCCTTTTTCATATTGGCGAAAAGATCTCTCACCTGCGATTCATACGCAAATACATCTTTCCTGCCACTTCTGAGCGGGTGATCAACAGGCAGGTCAGACAGAATACTCCTGACAATTTCAATCCTCTCGAGGTCGGCAAGTGGCTCAATAGAACCCTGGCCGAAATACTCCATATTGTCCTGAATAACCCTGTTACAGAAGCCATGAAAAGTATGGACCGGTATCCGGTGAGCCTCGGGACCGATGATACCGAGCAGGCGCTGGCGCATGGCATTAACCCCTGCATCGGTGAAAGACAGGCACAGGATATTGGGAGCTTTTGTATCCGTATTGAGCAGGATATTGCCGATTCTGACAGCCAGAAGCTGTGTTTTGCCGGTTCCGGGGCCTGCAATAACGAGCACTGGACCTTCCACCCTGTCAACAGCAGCGCGTTGTTCGGGATTCAGCGTTTCAAGATATTCGCTGAACAGCTCGTTTCTTTTTTGCAGATCGGTCATTGTTTATCCTGTTGCGTATTTGCCGCAAATCCCGTGCCGTTATCAGGTTTTTGCACTTTCGCCTGAAAGTTGGGCAATTATTTCCTCGATTTTACGGCGTTTATCGCGATTTTGAAGATAATCCGGAGGTGCTGCCCGTTCCCTGCAATCGGCAACAGAGCAACGCTCGCAGGTAAAGTTGACGGCGACCTGCTGAATTTTCGGGTCATTCCAGAAACGAATCAGACTTTTGACATGATCGTCGAGACGTACGCCCAGAGAAACACTCACGTTAATCCCGGCCGTTGGATAACCCGGTTTGGCAAGGGCAATACACAGATACTCTTCACCATTATTCATAAAGACCGGGCGCTGAATACCGTGCAATATGACATTCTGTGAATCAGGTCCGGACGGATATTTTCCAAGTTGGCGGAGCAGATATGGCGAGACCCAGCGGCGGCAGTAGTGTTCATACAGACCTGCAGCGTGGGGCTGCTGCTTTCTGTTGATATGAAGTTCCTTGTCCACCTCCAGTTCGTCAGCGTTGAGATGATGAATAAATCGCATGAAAAAGACCCTCTCCAGATTAAAATGCTTGATTACAACATTAAAGCGCTGGAAGAACACTTCCGGGCTGGCCTGATACTTCTCCATCAGACCGAGTAATGCCTGACTATTCCACTCTGTTTTGGAGAAAAAGTCGCCAATATCACTGATAAATGAGTCTTTATTAATGAGCAGTGCCACAGCGAAGTATGCGGCTTTATAGTTGTTCAGTACTGACTCAAAAGAAGTTATCCGGGTGAATGAAGATGCGAGCGGGCGTTCCTTCAGGCCCAGCACCTGAAAGCCAAGCTCTTTGGCAAGGTGAAAAATCCGCTGTCTTTCGTTGAGTCGAACGTTCAGCAGCAGTTGTTTCTTTGAAGGATTGAATATACAGCGAATTTCATCCAGATCGGGATGTCCTGCGAGTCCGTCAGGTACAATGGTACATCCATATTTTTTTTCAAGCAGGTTTGCGAGCATATCATACTGGATAGCGCCGTTGACGGGCAATCCGCTGGAAGCAGCAAAGCGGACGGCAGCCTCTTCAATTTCCTCGAAGTAATTGGAGCGCAACTCCTGATATGCCCTCAGGGCTGAAAAGTAAAAATTTTCCTCCCGCAGCGAGTGCACGCGTGCTATTTCCAGCAGTGCAGAGATAAAAGCATTTACCCTGTCGGGGTCACGGGCAATAATTTCAATAATTCGCTGGATTTCAATGCCAAACAGATCAAGTGGCAGTTCGCTCAGGAAGTTGCTTTTCAGCAGTTCCCCCAGCGGGGCAAACTGTCGGGTCAGTTCGGGGGATGAGAGGAATGACTCCGTGGTGCCCAGCGCATTGGCCAGTATTTCCCTGTTTTCTGATTTGGGGTACTTTTTGCCTTTTTCTATTTCATTCAGATAGGAAACAGAGATACCTGTCTCCCGGCCAAGGTCCTCGAAGCTCCAGCCCAGTTCCTGCCGGAACTGTCGGACCTTCAGGCCAAAGATGATACGCTGCAAATGAGTGGTTGACATATTTCACGACCGGCAGGCTTTTGCCGGTATTGAGTGCGAAGGTAACAAATTGAATCGGTGTAGTGTCCCGGGAACACTACACCAGCCCCTCAATACCCCTCACCAGTTTGTCCAGATCCTCCGTGGTGGTATAAACATTGGGGGTCACGCGGACTCCCTTTATCTGTTCCCACTCGATGGCGACCGTATGGATCTTGTGCTTTGAGAACAACTTGTCGGCGATATCGCCCGGCTTTTGACCTTCAATACTGAAATTGCCTATTGCACAGCTCCACTCGTGTTTAAGTGACGTGTTGAGCTTTACTCCGGGCAAGTCCCTGACCCGTGACATCCAGTAGCGTTTAAGGTAGTGCAGTCGCTCGCTTTTACGGGCGCTTCCAATCAGGTTGTGCAAATCAATGGAATACCCCAGCGCCATTTCTACAGGGAAGCTGCGCGTTCCGAGATTTTCAAACTTTCGGATATCGGTGATTTGTGTTTCCGGTGCCGACAGCAGAGGCCATACTTTTTCAATCTTATCCTTCCTGATCCACATCATACCGGTACCGATAGGGCCGCAAAGGAATTTGTGAAGACTCGTACCCCAATAATCGCATTTCAGGTCCGGAATTTTATAGTCGAGCACAGCGAAGGAGTGTGCAGCATCAGCCAGTGATTCGATACCGCGCGCGCGCGCTGCCTCGGCAATTTTTCTGACGGGCAGTACCTGTCCGCACCAGTTAATCATGTGGGTGATATGCACCAGTCTTGTTTTATCCGTAAATCTTGACACAAATGCATTGGTCAGGTAGTCTTCATCTTCAGACGGCAACTCCAGATCCACCCAAACCAGTTTAATTCCGTCGCGTTTTTCCCGTTGTTTCCAGGCGTTGATCATATTCGGGTAGTCGTATTTCGACAGAACCACCTCGTCGCCGGGTTTGAAGTCGAGGCCGAATATGATGGTATTCAGCGATTCGGTTGCATTCCTGTTGATAGCTATTTCGTCCGGATTTGCTCCGGCGATAGCGGCCAGATTTTCGCGCAGCGGCTCACGGTCCTGATCCAGAATACGCCACATGTAATAGGAAGGTGCCTCACTGCACATCCGGTTGTAGTAATCGAGGGCATCCATGGTAGCGCGGGGCATCGGACAGACACCGCCGTTATTCAGGTTGATAATGGTCGGGCTGGCGGCAAAGGCCATCCGTACCTGCCGCCAGAAGTCCTCGTCGGAAGCAGCTGCTGAAAGTCCTGAGTAATCGGCTGACAAGCCGGGGAAGGCTGACGCTGCATGCTGGTGCAGGGCAACAGAGCCCAGCAGGGCTGCTGTGTGGCGGATAAAACTGCGGCGGGAAGATGTCATGACAAAAAAGCATCAAAAAGTGAAAGCTACCGGAGATAATCGAGGCCGTTTTTACCGGCGCACATCAGCAGATCAAGAACAGACAAATCGGGCAAGAATCCGTTTTTATCCTCAAAGACCTGTGGATATCGGGGCAAGGGCGCTGCAGGGGTGGGCGAGAAAGGCTGGTATGCGCGGGTTTCAGCCACGCTGCCCGGCCATTTCATCTTCTGTAAAAGTACAAATTCTATCAATTCAATGTTAAAATCGAACAAAAAAATATACTTTTTTTCGTAAAAGGCAAATAATTCATGGGCGTAGTGCTCAAAAAACGGGGCACTGCCATAGGCGGTCCGAATTGATCGCCAGTGCTGACGCTGCCAGGTCTCATCGTAAGCAATCCGGACATCCCTGATGGGCATTTTGCTGTTTTTACCCTTTACCAGCGGCACACTGAGCAGTTGCCGTCCGTTGGGACCGGCAATTTCACAGCGGTTGCGGCATGACCCCTTCTGGTAGTGCTCGTGTGCTTCCAGCACAAGTTCACCTGCGGCAACAGCACGCTGGCACCAGGAGACAGGCGGGAGATACGCGGTTATGGCAGTTTGAATCATGAATATTGCAATTCAGGTAAACCGGCGTAAATGTAACCCTTTGGTCTGTTTGTGGCGGCAAAAACTGCGGGTGAGTGTAATATGACTGTCCGGACAACTTTTTAGCTGCAAAGTTGTTTCATCGAAACCTGTTAACAATCAGACAAAATATTCACCGATATGGCATTCTCTCTTTCCGATCTCCCTTATGCGCACGATGCACTCGAACCGCATATTGATACACGAACCATGGAAATTCATCATGGCAAGCACCATGCAGCCTACGTGAACAACCTGAATGCTGCCATTCAGGGCACCGAGCACGAAGGAAAGTCGCTGGAGGAGCTTCTGGCCAGTATTTCCACCCTCCCGATGGCCGTACGCAACAACGGCGGAGGCCACTGGAATCACACCTTTTTCTGGGAAAGCATGTCGCCCAACGGTGGTGGCACTCCCGGAGGTGCGCTGGGTGCCAAAATTGCACAGGACTTCGGTTCTTTCGAGGCTATGCAGCAGCAGTTTGCGCAGGCTGGCGCCACACGTTTCGGCTCCGGATGGGCATGGCTGTGCGCAGGTACCGATGGCAATCTGTTTATCAGCTCTACACCCAATCAGGATAATCCGCTGATGGACGTAGCCGAAAAGAAAGGTACTCCCCTGCTCGGTCTTGATGTGTGGGAACACGCCTACTACCTCCACTACCAGAACAGGCGACCCGACTACATTACCTCCTGGTGGAATGTAGTTGACTGGAAAACGGTAGAAGCGAGGTTTGCAAAAATCAGCTAGGCAGTTGAGAAACTATTTATTTCAACGCCCCGGGCTACGGCACGGGGCGTTTTTTTATTCATAACGCAGTCAAAAAGGTTCGTTACCATATTTTCGGACTATATTTGTCGGTCAACATCCCCATCTTTATTGTCTGTGAACATAAAAATAATATCCGCCGGCGCCGGTTCCGGCAAGACCCACCGCCTGACGGGCGATATGTACAACCTGATGAATGAGGGAACCGTCAGGCCCTCCGGCATTATTGCTACCACCTTTACCAAAAAAGCTGCTGCCGAGCTGCAGGAGCGGGTCAGGCTCAAGTTGCTGCAAAACGGCTTGACAGAAGCAGCCAGTGAGCTCGGCGAAGCACTCATTGGTACCGTACACAGCATAGGCACCCGTCTGCTCCAGCGTTTTGCCTTTGAAGCAGGGGTATCTCCACTGGTCGAAATTATAGCTGACGGCGATGAGCAGCGCATATTCAACGAGTCACTCGCACAGGTGCTCACGCAGGAGCGCACGGAAAGAATGAATCTGCTGGCAGAGCGGCTCGGATTCACCAAGAAAACGTACGGTGGCGCCTTCGACTGGCGGCGCGACATTATGGAAGTAACCGAAGTTGCCCGCGCCAACAACTTTTCGAAAGAAATACTGCAGCGCAGCCGGCAACTGTCCTGGGAGTCGTTCGAACGTTTGCTCCCGCAGGTTTCCAATTCTGACGCCATCGTCTGGAACAACCGCCTGCTGTCAGCCATAGACCAAACCATAGCTGCCCTCGAGGAGAACACCTCCGACACAACCAAAACTACCAAAGATTGTATTGAAGCCCTGCAAGCCTCGGCCAGTCAGCTGAAATTCCGCGGAGAACTGTACTGGTACGAATGGGCCAGAGTCGGCAAGTTGACAGTTGGTGCCAAAAGTCGTGAACTGATTGAGGACCTGACCAATTTCGTCAGGAGCCACGGTGCGCATCCCCAGTTCAGGGAAGACATCAGGGGATACATGGAACTGGTGTTTGAAATAGCCTCGGATGCCCTCGATGAGTACGAGCAGTACAAGAAAAAGCGCGGACTGATAGATTATACCGATATGGAAGCAGGAGTAAGCCGGCTTCTGCGGCGCGATGATGTAAAAGACGCCCTGCGCGGCAGTATCAGCCTCTTGCTGGTGGATGAGTTTCAGGACACCTCCCCTATTCAGCTTGACATCTTTCTGAAGCTCAGCGAAATTGCAGACAAGGCCATCTGGGTGGGCGATCCCAAGCAGAGTATCTACGGGTTCAGGGGAGCGGAGCCTGCTCTCATGCAGGCAGTTATTGAAGCAACAGGAGGTGTTCAACCTGATGACATCCTTAAACAGTCGTGGCGCAGCCGGCCCGATCTGGTTTATGCCACCAACGCCATATTCAGAAAAGCCTTCACCGCACTGCCAGAAGAACAGGTTGTACTCGAGCCGGCCTTCCCTTCCGACAAAGAACTGCCGGCAGTTGGCCGCGGACTCATTCACTGGCATTTCAAGGCGGAACCCGACGATCGGAAGGTGTACGCAGCCCCCTGGCTGGACGACTGCATAGCCGATCAGATCAGGATTTTTCTGGAGAGAGCCCCACATATATACAACAAGGAAAGAACCGTGAGCAGGCCTGTCAGACCCGGCGACATAGCCGTACTGTGCAGAAACAACACCGGATGTTTATTGATAGCCGAGGCACTCCACCGGGCTGGCCTGAAAGCATCCATCAGTCGCTCCGGTTTGCTGGAGACAAAGGAAGCGAGGCTGGCACTTGCCTGTCTGAGATACCTGCTCACAGCGTCCGATTCACTCAGCATTGCCGAGATTCTGCTGCTCACCGGAGACATGGATCTGCAAGATATGGTGAACAACAGGCTTGAATACCTTCACCATAGGGAACAGGAGGAACACTACGCCCGCTGGGCAAAAGACAATCCCTTTCTCGAGCAGCTGGACAATCTGCGGGCGCATACTGCGGATTTATCAGCCTCTGAAATACTGGAAATGGTTTTGACCGAGCTCGATCTTCGTCGCGTGATTGCCCGGCTCGGCAATATAAATCAGCGGCTCGACAACCTGGATCGCCTGCGTCGTTATGCGCTCGACTATGAGTCGGCATGCAAGCGCCTGCACTCGGCAGCCACCCTCGGCGGATTCCTGCTCTGGACCAGCAACCTGTCGGCCTCCGGCGGCGATTTGCAGGGTTCAGGCGAAGGAGAAGATGCCATAAAGATTCTCACCTACCACAGGAGCAAGGGACTTGAGTTTCCGGTAACCGTATGCCACAATCTCGACCAGAACCTCAGAGAAAAAATATGGGGTATCAACCTGGTTTCCGAAAATGAGAAGCCTGATCTGAATAATATCCTGGGAAACCGCTGGATGCGATTTTGGGTAAACCCCTATTCGGACCAGCTCGGACGTACCAGCCTGGAGGAAGCACTTCTGCAGACTGAAGAATGGGAAACCGCACAAATTCAGGCGCGGGAGGAGGAAACAAGACTGCTTTACGTGGGTATTACGCGCCCGAGAGATTACCTCATATTCCCGACTACCGTTAAAGGCACCAAATGGCTGAACAGAGTATTCAACAGCGGTAACGAAGACACTCCGACACTCGACCCGGATACTACCGAAACACCGTTCTATCACAACGGAAAATCGCTGCATTGCGAGACAGAAGTGATATACAAGCCGCGTACCTTCGGTGAAATAACAACAGCGGAGGTGACAGCTGAATTTCCTGCCGAGCGCAGGGGGCGTCATACCGGACTGATTCAAAAGCAGATATCAGTTGCTTCGGAGGCCCCCTCGGATATCACCCCCCAATGGGGAGAGCCCGTCGCCTGGGGAAGCTGGACAGAGTTCAACGGTGAATATACCCCGGCACTGGCACAGGCTCTCCGCTCGCTCCTCTGTACAACAGGCACACACAGCCCTGAAGGAATCTCGCAGGTTGCAGCGCACCAGATTGAGATAAGAAAGCTGACAGAACACATATCAGCGGAAAAGCTGGTCAGGCAGTGGCTCGACTTCAGCAAATTTATTGCCGACAGGTACCCGGCCGCCGAAATAACCGCTGCCAGCCCGCTGGAAGCAGCGTTCGGGCAAAGAATCCTGAAATGGGAAGCAGACCTCCGGATAGATTCGGGACCCAAAACGGCAGTTTTTATTTTTGCCGACTTTGCGGAAGGAATGAAAAAATGGCAAAATATTGCCAGGGATCACGAAAATGCCCTGATGTGGGTAAGGAAAGTATGGAAAGATCGGGAGCTGATGCCACCGGACACCTGGCTGGTATTTCCCTGCGACGGTTATGCCGTTGAAATGCACTGACTATGATGACTGTATCTGAAGCCTGGGAAATAATCAGAAACAACCTGTTCACTCCGGAAAACGAGCAGGTGGCTCTCCTGCGCGCGCAGGGGCGCATACTCGCGCAGGAGATGCATGCCGACCGGGATATCCCGCCCTACAACCGGGTATCAATGGATGGAATCGCAATCAGATATGCTGATTACCAGTCGGGAATCCGCACCTTTCCCGTATCAGGTATCATCGGAGCGGGCGAAGACAGCAAAATTCACATACCCCCCGGATCGTGTGCTGAAATCATGACAGGTGCCTCCATGCCTTCTTCTGCAGATACAGTGGTACCCTACGAGCAGATACATATTGCCGGTGGTGCAGCCACCCTGAACACCGAGGTGAAACCGGGTCAAAATATACATCAGAAAGGAAAAGACCGCCGGAGCGGGGATGTACTTATGCGGGCGGGAAGGAGAATTGGTCCGGTTGAAACAAGCATTGCGGCATCGGTCGGCTGTCACCTGATTCGTGTGGTGAAACCGCCGCGTGTGGCCATATTCTCCTCAGGCAATGAGCTGGTTGATATTGATGAAACTCCGCAATCGTACCAGATAAGGCGATCCAACAGTTACGTATGCCATGCACTTCTTCAGTCACACGGCATAGACGCAGGAATGTTTCATTTACCCGACAATCCGGAAGAGATAAGAACCGCCCTGCATGGGGCGCTGGGATCTTATGACCTCATCATCGCGAGCGGCGGCATTTCGGCTGGAAAATTTGACTATATTCCGGATATTCTGACAGATCTTGGCGTACAAAGACTGATACAAGGGGTCAGACAACGACCCGGAAAACCATTCTGGTTTGGCAAAAAAGATCATGCGACCGTTTTTGCACTTCCCGGCAATCCGGTTTCCACCATGGCATGCATGGTCCGTTATGTCAAACCCTGGCTCGACACCTCCATGGGGCTCCCGGTGTCTGTTCAACCTGTTGTACTCGCTGAAGACATTACTTTCGAACCCAATCTGACACTTTTCAGTCAGGCGGTGCTTCATTCCGACGAAAACGGACGGCTTGTCGCCACGCCCCTCAGGCATCAGGGCTCGGGCGACTACACCAGTCTGCTGGACGCCCGTGGCTTCCTGGAGCTGCCAGCAGAAAAGACCAGGTTTGAAGCTGGAATACCGTTTTCTTTCTGGCCTGTATGATATTAAATGATTATATCATGCAAATCAGGGATGACAGGTATGATTCAGGAAGTGGTTGTATACCTTTGCCGTTTCATTAAAAAAACCAGTTTCCGATGCGCCACATCAAAAACACAGGACAATTTCTGCTTCTTCTGGCAATTTCTGTACAGACGGCTTTTGCCCAGCAACACCTGGAGATACCCACAGATCCCTACATGCCACCGGCGTCCCCGGAAAACCCGGCAGTTTCACCGGCGTATAACTTTACCGGCGCCAGCATCTGGACGGTTCAGGTGAATGTGAATGCCAACGGACAGAATATCCTGAATGACGCGGCCAATGAACCATCCATAGCCATCAGCCCGGTAGAACCGAACAAGATGATGATTGGCTGGAGGCAATTCGACAACATACAGAGCAGCTTTCGCCAGGCGGGTTACGCTTACAGTACCGATGGTGGAATGCACTGGACGTTCCCCGGATCCATCAATCCGGGTGTATTTCGCTCAGACCCTGTTCTGGCCACCGATGCAGAGGGCCGGTTTTATTACAACAGCCTCACACTGAACAATAACGACGAGTTCAGCTGCAACGTTTATCGCTCCACGGGGCTCGGCACCTGGGATGATGGGCCTTATGCCATCGGAGGAGACAAACAGTGGATGGTTATTGATCAGACAGACGGACCGGGCAAGGGAAATATCTATGAGCACTGGACATCCTTCTATTCGGCCTGTCCGGACAACAACTTCACCAGATCAACCGACAAGGGAGATTCTTACGAAGCCTGCAACCGTATCTCTCCGGAGGTTTACTGGGGGACCTGCGCAGTAGCTCCTGATGGCACCCTGTACGTTTCCGGGGCCGATGGTTCCTTTGCGCGCTCCTCCAACGCAGAAAATGAGAATGAGTCCACAGAATGGGAGCCGACGGCTATTCCAATTGATATTGGCGGATACATACCCGGTCAGTGGCAGGGCCAGGACCCCAATCCGTCCGGTTTGAAAGGACAGAACTGGATTGCCGTGAACTATGCACCGGGTCCGCTTTTCGGACAAATCTATCAACTTCAGCCCGTGGTTCCGGCAGACGGGTCAGATCCGTCAGAAATCATGTTCATACGGAGCACCGACAACGGTGCAACGTGGAGCAGCCCGGTTCGTATCAACGACGACAACGGAGCTCCAGCCTGGCAATGGATGGCTGCCATGTCGGTAGCACCAAACGGTCGCATTGACGCTGCCTGGCTCGACACCCGCGACAATCCGGGCACCGTACTGTCTTCCCTGTACTACTCCTACTCCACCGACGGAGGAGAAACCTGGGCTCCCAACCAGCGCATGTCACAATCTTTCGATCCGCACGAAGGATGGCCGGTACAGCAGAAAATGGGCGACTATTTCCACATGATTTCAGATAACGGCGGAGCAAACCTCGCCTGGGCTGCCACCTTTACCGGTGGACAGGATGTTTACTTCAGCCGGATTACCCTCGCTTCATCGTCAGCAAGCGAGCTTCCCGGGGCCATCAGCGTATTGTCTGCCACACCCAACCCGTTCACGGAAGAGACCGTTCTGAAGTATTATCTCTCCGCGGAGGCGCGCGTACGTGCCCACATATACGACCGCACAGGACGTCTGGTGCGGGCTTTGGCCGAACAGCAGCAAAGCGATGGTGTACAGCAGATCCGCTGGGATGGTCGTACTGATGACGGAAAGCGACTGCCGGCAGGCGTCTATTTTTGCCGTTTGAGTACCGACGGGTACAGCGAGACACCGGTCAGACTGATACTGGGACCTGAAAACTGATAAAAGAATACAAATTGGCCTCCCGTTTTTCATACAGATATACCTGGTTGCTCCTCTTTCCGGTAGCAGTGGCATTTCTGTGGTTCGGGACACGGGACCAGCACGATCCCCTGTGGATTAAAAGTGGTTTGTTGCTGCAGGAGGAAACCCGGCTCATTGCCGATGTACCTGATTCTGTGCAGTGGCTGTACTGTCATTTACACCGGGTAAAGTACCGCAGCGGAGATACAACAGGTCTTCAACTCGTCAACCAGCCCGTACCTTCCAACATTGAATGGAAAGCATTCAAGGCACTCACACTGACAGCCAGCACAAACCAGCGGACAGTAATTTCCGGAGTTACAGGTACTGGAGCTACGAAACAGGCCAAAAGAGCTGCGAATCTGATTGCAGGCAGTGCAGAGCGCGTACTTTCCATTGACTGTGCGCCCGGGTTCGATATGGAGTACCATAAAAAGTACATTGGGTCGGAGGATGCTCAGGGGCGTTTTGTACCGGGCGTACTGCTCGATTTCTGGGAAGAATGCAGGCAGCACCCGGAGCGTCGCTATGTGGCTGTGGTGGATAATTTCGACAAAATCAACCCCGAGACATTCTTTGGTGCCCCACTTTGGGAGGCGCTCAGTTCGCGCAAGGTTGAGATAGAGACAGACGGAGTCCGCTATTACATGCCGGATAATTTTCATCTGATTTCTGTAACGCATCTGGGTCCGGGGTCAAAAACAGAATTCAACGAGGAGCACTTCAAGCGTCTGGGCAACCAGTACATACTGGAGCCAAATCCGAGGGAACTGATTGCAGTGCTGGAGTGGCAGTACAGAAACAAACTGCTCGACTCCCTGAAAGCAGATGCCCTTCACATCAGGGAAAACAAGCGGGCATTCGTTTTTTATTTCATCCGGATCAATGAACTGCTCAGGGAAAAATTCGGCAGTGGTTTTCAGATGGGGCAAGGGACCAATCTGCGGGCCTGCTATCATCCCGACGACAGGAGCAGGATGAAACAGACCGTCATCAGTCACCTGAATGCGCTGAAACCCGACAAACAGCTCAGAGTGAGTGATTTTGACGATATTGAATACACGATACGGGAGAATGGACTGATGCCCCGCACAAGCTTTCTGGCCAGACAGGTTCAGTTTCTTCAGGATACGGGTTATCTGGTAGAGATCACGATGGTTGCTGCGACCGCACTGCTTACTGCCTTCGTGGGATATCTGGTTTACAGGCGTCGGGAATTACTGATCAGGCGATACGGAGAAAAAGCCAAACAGGTATTTCAGAAATTTGAAGAGCAACAGATAAGTGCCGACGTGGCTGCACGCCGGCTGGTCAATATCAAGGAAGAAGTGGACAACCTGGTGCTGAAGCGCAAGCTGGGTTACACCGAAGGACTCTATTTCATGGCTTTTGTGGAAGACAGGGTAAAAAGGATCGAGTTTGCGAGAAATGTCAGTGAGAATTTCGCCGAACTTTTCGAGGCATTTATGGAAGACGGTGTGTTGAATGAAAGCGAGTATCTCAAACTGAGGCAGTTCCTTCAGTCCATCCGACACAAGATACCGGCTGATACGTACGAACAATTCAACGAAAACGTTGAGAGAGCATATTCACCCAACCGCAAAGGAGAGGGTAATAACGGATAATTCCGATTAAATCATACTTGCTATGAGATTTTTGCTTGCTTTTCTGCTTCCGGCCGTTCTGGCAGCCCAGCCCGAATCAAGGCATAACCTCGTCTTTGACAATATCCCCCAAAAGTGGAATGAAGGTCTGCCGCTGGGCAATGGCACCATTGGCTGCCTCGTCTGGCAGAAGGATGGTCGCCTGCGATTTGCGCTTGACCGGGCCGATTTGTGGGATTTGCGCCCAATGAAAGGGCTTGACCGGCCAGAGTTCAGCTATAAATGGGTAGCCGGGCAGGTTAAAAAGAGGGAGTACGGCATTGTACAGGAGTATTTCGATGCGCCTTACGAGCGGGAGGCCGGTCCTACCAAGCTGCCCGGAGGAGCTCTGGAGTTCGGAACAGTCGGGAGCACAGAAAAAAACGGAGTCACCCTGCATATTGCGAACGGGCTTGCCACCATACGATGGGCCGATGGAAAGGCCCTCGAGACCTTCGTGCACGCGGGCGCGCAGGAAGGCTGGTTCAGGTGCCGCGGGTTCGGAAATCCTGACGAGATAATCCGGTTGATGGCGCCACAGTACGGGGCGCCCAAAGAAGCCGATAATGGCAATTCCGTACAAGGCAGTGACCTGGCCAGACTGGGATACATTCAGGGCGAGCCTGTACTGAAAAAAGGTGTGTGGACCTACCGGCAGACCGGCTGGGGTGATTTCAGCTATGACATATCTGTGGCTGTGAGAAAGCTGGCAGACGGAGATTTTGAGGGTGTATGGACTATTTCAAGTCAGTTGCCCGGACAAAAAAGTCGGTCGGGTGCAGAGAAACTGGTGAAAAAAGCCCTTGAACGTGGTTTCGATGCCTCACTGCAGGCTTCTGCTGCATGGTGGGAAGCATACTGGGCGCAATCATCCGTTGTGATTCCGGACACACTGATTGAGCGGGAGTATTATCTGGACATGTACAAATTCGGATGTACTGCCCGCGAAAACGGTCCGATGATCAGTCTGCAAGCCGTATGGACAGCCGACAATGGTCGCCTGCCGCCCTGGAAAGGTGATCTGCACCACGACCTGAACACCCAGATGAGTTACTGGCCAGCCTACACATCCAATCATCTGACGGAGGGGCTGAGTTATCTTAACCACCTGGACAGGAACGAAAAGGCTCACAGAGCCTACACCAAAAAATACTTTGGCACCTCCGGCCTTAATATACCTGGCGTATCCACCTTCGACGGCACCGAAATGGGGGGCTGGATACAGTATTCGTGTTCACCAACCGTTGCAGCCTGGTGTGCTCAGCATTACTATCAGCACTGGAGATACTCACGCGACAGGGTGTGGCTGGAGAAGCATGCTTGGCCGTTTTTCCGCGATGTGGCCATACACTTGTCGGAAGTAACCCAAAAAAACAAGGATGGCGTCAGGGTACTTCCGTTGTCATCATCCCCCGAAATAAACGACAATTCCATTACCGCATGGTTTGCGGACACATGGACCAACTACGATCTGTCGCTCACCCGATTTGTGTTTGAAAAGACAGCAGAGCTTGCGTCAGAGCTGGGACTGACCGATGAATCCGGGCGCTGGCTTCTGCTGAGCAAGGAGCTGCCGGCCTACTCGCTTGAGGCAGACGGTGCCCTGAAATTTGCGCCAGAACTTCCTTACAGGACAAGTCACCGGCATTTCTCACATCTGATGGCGATACATCCGCTCGGACTGCTCGACTGGCATAATGAGGCAGACAGGACAGTTATCAGTCGCTCACTGGCATTACTGGATTCGGTGGGACCATCCCAGTGGTGCGGCTATTCCTGGGCCTGGCTGGCAAACCTCCGCGCTCGGGCGCGTGACGGCGAGGGCGCACGCGAGGCACTGCGAATTTTTGCCTCTTCATTTGTTTCACCCAATTCATTCCATCTGAATGGCGATCAGTCTGGCAAGGGCTACTCGTCCTTTTCCTACGATCCATTCACACTGGAGGGTAATTTTGCCAGTGCCGCCGGTTTGCTGGAGATGCTGTTGCAAAGCCATGGTGGTATTGTCAGGGTATTTCCGGCCATACCTGACGACTGGCAACAGGAATGCTCCTTCAGAAACCTGCGATCGGAAGGAGCATTCCTCATTTCTGCCGAGTATGGCAAAAACATCAAAATTATAGCAGAACAGGGTGGTCAGCTGATACTTGCGGTCCCCCCCGGCGACTGGTATGCGCTGGGCAAGCGGAGCAATATTGGTGTAAAGGATGGAATCTGGAAGTGCAACCTGGAGAAAGGTGAGCGGGTAATGCTGGTAACAAAAGGCTGATCAGGCGCCGGCGGCGGCCTGAAGAATCAGTTCGGCCACTTCCTCACGTGTCCGGTTTGTGGTATCAATTACCAGATCAAAATTATTCAGATTGGCACAGTCTGCTCCATATTTTTCCATGAAGCGTGCATTTTCGCTGGCCTTTCTGGCTAATATCTTCTCCACTGCCTCATCCTCACCGGCGTATTGTTCGCGATTTCGATTCGGATCATTCATAATCCGCCGGGCAGCCACACGCACATCTGTCTGCAGATACACCTTGAAAGAGTCCGGGATAAAAAACCAGGCCATCCGGCTGTCAACCACATATCCTTTCGGGTCGCGGGCCAGCGAGATAAAGACGCTGTCAATACGCTCATCAATACTGGGATCAGTATCGGCCAGCCGGTTCAACTCGAGCGTATCAACACCCATGTCTTCAGCTATTTTTCGCTGTATACGGCCGGTTGACAGGTATTCAAACCCTGTTTTTTCACAGAGAATAGATGAAACGGCGCTTTTCCCGCTGCCGAGATCGCCTGTAAGGGTGATTTTTGTGTCTGAAGCCAGGGACATGGTGAGTTACTTTTAGGGGTGCGAAGATAGTGAAACCCCGTATTCAGGAACTGGCAAAAAATCATTACATTTGCGGATGTTGGAGATAAATCAGAAAGAGAAGAGGTGGCTGGGGCCACACTGGTGTACCTCAACGGCCATTCAAAAGTGATTAACCAAAAACTTAGAGAAATGACAACAGGAATGCCTAAAAGTAAATCACTACAGCCCTCCAACTGGTTCGTAGAGATGTATGGCGGTGACTTGGACGTTACCGTTGAGGAACTCACAGCCCGAGTTATGGAACATGCAAGTGTAGTGGATAGTGCCGTAATTATCGCAGCCAGAAAAGGTGTAATACAAGGTATCGAGCAAGGTATCGAGCAAGGTATTGAGCAGGGTATTGAGCAGGGTATTGAAAGGGGGCTCAAATTGGCACTTGATATCTCAGAGTATCTGTCAGTCAATCCGGATGCCTCTGATGAGGCTATAGCAGATCATTTCGGGATCAGTATTGATTTTGTGCATACATACCGGAAGCATAATCAGAAAATCTGATTTACTGATATATCCAGCCTGTACACCCAAAATTCAGGATTGAAACGGTAATTGTTTTTCACAAGAAATCCCCCCGCTTTGTTTCATACAGGGGTTCATTTTCATATCTTCTAACAATCAATAACTCACAAGCTCTGACCATGTTTATCTCAGCAGATCACCACCACAATCTGCCGTTAATACGCCAAAGCGCGCGCGACTTTGCAGAATCGCAAATAAGACCTCATGTCATGGAATGGGATGAGGCCCAGTATTTTCCCATGGATCTGTTCCACCGTATGGGCGAACAGGGATTTCTGGGTGTACTTGTTCCCGAGCAGTACGGCGGTGCTGGCCTGGGGTATCAGGAGTACATCACCATCATTGACGAGATTGCCCGGGTATGTGGATCCATCGGGTTGAGCGTAGCCGCCCACAACTCCCTATGTACCAATCATATACTGATGTTTGGCAATGAAGATCAGAAGCAGAAATACCTGCCGCTACTCGCTTCGGGTCAGTGGATTGGGGCGTGGGGACTTACCGAACCCAATACAGGTTCTGATGCCATGCGTATGCAGTGTACAGCCATTCCGGATGGAGACTACTGGGTCCTCAACGGTACCAAGTCCTGGATTACACACGGAAAGAGCGGTCACGTAGCCGTTGTCATCGCGCGCACAGGTGAATTGCTTGACAGCAGAGGCATGACAGCCTTTATTATCGAACGGGATACCCCTGGCTTCCATGCAGGTAAAAAAGAGAACAAGCTCGGCATGCGCGCCAGTGAAACCGCAGAAATGATTTTTGATAACTGCCGGGTACACAAATCCCTGATACTGGGTGAACCCGGGGAGGGTTTTATTCAGGCTATGAAAATCCTTGACGGAGGTCGTATCTCCATCGCATCCCTGGCACTCGGTATAGCAAAAGGGGCTTACGAGGCATCGGTTAAATATGCCAGAGAGCGTCATCAGTTTGGACAGCCGATTGCCAACTTTCAGGGCATCTCATTCAAACTGGCTGATATGGCCACCAGGATTGAAGCTGCGGAGCTACTTACCCGTCAGGCCGGTACTCTCAAGGATGCAGGCATGAAATGTACCAGGCAGGCTGCCATGGCCAAGTATTACGCTTCAGAGATATCAGTTCAGGTAAGTACAGATGCTGTCCAGATTTTCGGCGGGTATGGCTATACCAAAGATTTTCCTGTCGAGAAATATTACCGCGATTCCAAGCTTTGCACCATTGGAGAGGGTACTTCCGAAATTCAGAAACTGGTTATTGCGCGGGAGGCACTGAAGGGCTGAGTATATTCAAAACCCTGATCATATCCGGTCGAGTATTTTACATCACAGTATCTCCAAAGTAAAAAGGCTCTGAAATTTCCGGTGGAAAGATCAGAGCCTTTTTTATTGAGAGCAGTGAGTCAGGAATTACTTGATCACCGTCATGTTTCTCGTTTTGACACCGAACGGTGTTTTGAGCGTGTAACGGAATACACCGTTGTACTTGCTCATATCAAACATTTCGGTGTTTTCACCTGCGGGATACTCGCGCTGCATCATGAACACTACCCTGCCGTTTACGTCTGTGATTTGCCACTCGGCAGAGCATGCTTCCGGCAGTGTGAAAGTAACCGCTGTACGATCTGCGGTCGGGTTTGGTGTGTTCTGGTTGAGGATAAAACCTGTTACAGAGGCTACCTCCTGCTGACGATCGTCGGATGCCGGCGGTGTAAAGGAAGTTCCTGTAACATAAACCCATGCAGCACCTCTGTTTGAAGCATCTGTAGGACCACCCAGGATAGCAGTATTACCCGTAGTGCTGAGTGCGATTGAAGTACCCTGCTTGGCCGGGCCAGTAGCACCGCTACCTGTGAGTTTACCACCTTGCTGTGTCCATGTGCTACCGGAGCGTTTGTACACCCACATCGCACCTGTATTGGTTGCATCGCCGAAACCACCCCATACTGCAGTGTTGCCGTCTGCGCTGATAGCGACTGAACCTCCCTGGCGGGAAGCACCTGAAGCGCCGGTACCAGTAATTTTACCGCCTTGCTGAGTCCAGGTAGAGCCGGAGCGGGTGAAAATCCAGACAGCACCAGTGAGGGTTGCAACGTCATTCGGACCACCTGCTATAGCGGTAGTTCCATCGGCATTGATGGCCACGGCGAATCCCTGATTGGGGCTGGCTACACCACCGGTGCCGAGCAACTGAGCCTGCTGAGACCACACGTTACTTACACGGTTGAACACCCATGAAGCACCTTGTCTTGTATTATTATTGTAACCACCGGAAATAAGGTAGTTACCATCTGAGCTGAGAGATACAGAGCAGCCCTGTCGAGCTTTGCCGATTGCACCTGTACCTACCAGTTTGGAGCCTTGCTGTCCCCAAACACCACCCACGCGAGTGAATACCCAGGTAGCACCTGCATAAGCGTCGTCGCCGATACCACCTATTGCGAGTGTGTTTCCATCTGCGCTCAGGCTGAGAGAAGAACCCTGCTGGGCGTATCCGGTATTACCCGTACCGACGAGTTTACCGCCCTGTTGAGTCCAGGTGATGCCTGCACGGGTGAATACCCACACTGCACCGTTGGCAAGGTTGTCGAGGTTACCTCCGATAGCCACCGTATTACCATCGGCGCTGATAGCAACAGCATAGCCTTGTTTGGCTGCACCAACAGCTCCGGTACCAACCAGTTTTCCACCCTGCTGAGTCCAGGTAGTACCAGTACGGACGAAAATCCATGCACCACCTGCGTTGGAATTATCATTAGGTGCACCGACAATAGCAGTGTTGCCATCAGAACTTACAGCCACTGACTGGCCCTGAAGAGAAATAGCAGTTGCACCGGTACCTACACGCTTGGCGCCCTGTTGAACCTGGGGAGCAGGGGTGGCGGTGACAGTGAAGATACCTGAAGAGGTAGCCATTCCAGTACCTGTTGTGATTACAATCTGGCCACTGGGTGAACCCGGCATCAGGAAGAAAGTTACAGAGTTGGAGGTACTGGAAAGAACAAGCTGGGGCGTACTGCCAATTGTTACGGAAGTGGCTCCGCTCATATTCGTTCCTGATACAGTAACAATTGAACCGACAGCTCCGTTTGTTGGGCTGAAGGAAGTTACAGTCAGTGCGCCTGTTGAGATGTTGGCAGTTCCGCAGGCAGTAGTTACACTAGCATTCAGTATAGTACCATTGAATGGCATGGTAACACTGATTACATTTGAGTTGACAACTGTGAAAGAAGAGTTTACTCCGTTCAGCTTGACCTGTGTGGCACCTGTGAAGTTGGTACCAACAAGCGATACGGTAGTACCGGTTGTGCCTGTGAGCGGCGTTACATTGGAGAGTGAAGGAGCGTTCGCTACCGTTACCGTGCTGCTGGTGTTGGACGAGCAGCTGAAGGCATTGGTAACAGTGACTGTATAAACAGTAGTGACCGCAGGTGAAACAATAATGGATGCAGTAGTGGCACCGGTACTCCACACGTAGGAAGCGGCGGAGCTTGATGCCAGTGTAGCAGAGGAACCATTACAAACTTCTGCGTCATTGGTAACGCCGGAAGTTTCTGTAATGGTGACTGTAGGAGTCGGAATGGGCCCTGCGGTACAGGTACCGGAAGCAGGTACGAATCCTGCAGCTGAGCCATCGGTATCTGTCCCACTGCTGAGCCAGTTGGCATAAACAACCGGGCCGGCAGTTCCGTAGGGTGGACATACATCCGGAGAAGCAGCTACAAGCCCATCAACACCCGCACAGGTAGCAATACCGTGCCAGTTACAATCTGCGTTTATGGAGGCACCGTTGGTGGAACCATTCAAAATAGAGTAGGTACTGCCAACGATAGAGTTCTCGTGTATGTTCAGTGTAGCAGAGGAGTTGACTGTGTTACCTGAAGGATAGACAACAGCACCGATACCCTGAGTACAATTTAAGACGGCGTTATTGTTAATCGTAGCTGAACCCCAGTCAACAGCATTGTGAATGACAATACCACCTGCAAAGCCTGTTACATTGTTATTGGAGATATCAAGTCCGGAGAGGGATGCGGGTTGTGAGGTATAGTCAGGAGATTCGTTGCGCGCCTGAACATTGATACCATAGCCGTTGGTCTGGATGGCACGGGTTTCAACTACAGTATTACCGGTGATCACGATACTGCTGTAGGATCCGTACTTCAGGTTGATACTGATACCACGCGGATTGGACGGGCTGCCGTTGTCAGTCAGGACGTTACTGCTGATGGAAGCACCTGAAAGCTTTTCAGCGTAGATAGCACCGTTGCCGCTGCCGCCTGAAACTCCGTTTCCGGAGAATACGCAACTGCTTATAGTTACGTTACCCCATGTACCCGGCGTTGATGAACTTTGTCCGATGTATATACCCGAGTTCACCTGATTAGAGAACATACAGATGCCTACATATATTCCGTCAATGCCAGACGCAGTGGAGCCATAGATACCGGTACCATTGGCATCGAATTCACAACTGGTTATCACCCAGTCGCTCATGGAGCCGGATGTATTGTTGATGTGGATACCATAAGTGGTACAACCATCGAACTTTACACGATCTATGGTAAAGTAATTGACGAGCTGATCAGCTCGAACACCCTTTCCAGATCCGCTGATGGTCATATTGAGAAGTTTGGCTCGGTCGGAAGCGCCCGAACCGGAAGCAGCAGCCAAATAGGTGAATGCAGTACCCCCGGACGCCTGCACAATGGTGTTGCCAATGCCACCGCCATTAATTTCCAATTTCTTGTTCACAATAATCGGCCCTGTGTAGGTGCCGGAAGCCACCTCAATGGCATCACCGGGAGATGCTGCTGCGATGGCAGCCTGAATCGTCTTGAACGGTAAGGCCAGTGTACCGGGGTTACTGTCGCTGCCCGTCGCATCACTCACATAGTAGGTTGTACCAACGAGGAACACGGACGTGGAATATCCTGTCGGTGTATTCGCTGTACTGGTACCCAGAAAAACGAAGAACGAGAGGAAAACCGACAGCACGCTTACAGAGAAGCGGGAAGAGGAAAAATACTGCATAGTAAAATTTTTCATATTGACTGTTTGCCTTTTATGAAATGGATGCTGGAATAACGCGAAAAGACACCGGGTTTTTATAATGCAGAAATAGCCCACCCGTCAATGGGCGAGCCGGACAACATAACTGCCAGTGTATGGCGTGTATTCATGCGAACATTTTCTTTTCATGACGAGTTACGGAAACACCTGATCATTTACAAATGCCATCCATGCTATCCGACATTATTAAAAAAAATTGGGCGAATGGAACTCCGCCAGATTAAATGAAACTCGGAATTGCACAATCAAGGGGATTAAAAAACTGACAATCAAGGAGATAGACATATTGTGAATTACGATGTCACAAACTGGCTGTCAGAAATCACACTGTGCAGGGCCAAAGGTATTAAAAAGCGCTGGAATTGTACACTTCCCGCCTTTTTTTTATCAAAAAAAACAAGATTAATGTACTAGTCAAGCTGCACGGTGCAGTACATACAGTGTAGACACGAACCGGACAATTTTTCCATCTCTGTATCGTCACTGAAAACACTCACAATATACTTTCCAGCAAATATCATTCCATATTTTAAAAAACGGGAATCATTTACTGAGCCAGTAAACTTTAGCCCACTCCGAAAGTCTATATGGATATTAAAAAACGATCATAATGGTTCAACATCAAGTTAAGCTGCTTCTGATTCTGTTCATGTGCCTTTGTTCCCAATTCATGTACGGTCAGAGCTTCAACGAAATTCTGGGGCGACCAACAGACCACTCCGTGACCGTCAGCGCGCTGTTTTCGCAAATCAGGGAAGTCAGGTTTGATTTCGGTCTCTCCCCCTCCAGTCTCGGCCAGTCTACCCCGATTACCACGAGCGCAGCCGACGCTCCTGTAGTGGCCGATCTTCAGCCGCTGTCACCCGACACACGATACTTTTATCGTACGGCATACCGGAATCCGGGTGCGCAGAATTTCCAGTACGGACCCGTCAGATCCTTCCACACACAGCGGGCACCGGGCAGTTCTTTCACGTTTGTGATTGAGGCCGACGAACACCTGTATGACAAGAAAGGATACCGGGGTCTTTACCAGGTATGTCTGCAAAATCAGGCAAAGGACTCGGCAGATTTCATGCTCTCTCTGGGCGATACATTCGGCGATGATCACACTCCGCTGGAAACGACCAGTGAAGATATGCGGTTGCTTCATCTGGACTACCGGCAATACCTCGGGCAGGTTTGTCATTCAATGCCATTCTTTTTTTGTCTGGGTAATCACGAAGGGGAAAGCGGATACTGGCTCGATCAAACACCACCAGACAATATCGCCGTTTATGGCACCCTGTGGCGAAAATTTTACTACCCCAATCCTGTGCCCGACGACTTCTATAGCGGAAATCTGACAGCAGAACCCTGGAATATCGGACTTCCGGAGAACTACTACGCTTTTACCTGGGGAGATGCACTGTTTGTTGTTCTGGATGTATACCGGGACTGTGACATCAATGAAAAACCCAAAAACTGGGAGTGGACACTCGGAAAAACCCAGTACGACTGGTTGAAGAGCACACTGGAGTCGAGCAGTGCTGCTCACAAATTCGTATTTGCACACCACAATCGCGGTCAGGGACGCGGAGGAGTATTGCCCGCGCGCGGATATGAATGGGGAGGCTACGGGAACAACGGGAATGGCAACTGGGAATTCGACGAAATGCGACCCGGCTGGGATATGCCGATACACCAGCTCATGGTGGCCAACAGTGTGGACATCTTTTTCCAGGGGCACGACCACCTGTATGCCGTGGAAGAACTGGACGGGATTGTTTATCAGGAAGTTCCCATGCCCAGTGACTCATCATATAATATAGGTGTAACGGATAACGGAGACGCATACACAGGCACCATACTCAACGGATCGGGGCATCTTCGCGTCAGGGTTGATCCAGACTGTATAACCGTTGACTATGTAGCTGCATGGCTACCGGAGGATACGCTCGGCACGCATAAAAACCGGGAGGTCCGCCACACTTATAAAAGAGGCGCCTGCGCCACACCGACAGGAGGCGGTTACAGTATGGAGGACCCTTTTTTCGGAGTATTCCCCAATCCCGCAAGGGAAAGGGTGGTGGTAAAGGCGGCAAAAAGCCGCGCAACTGACAGGAAAATTGAGCTTTTCGACACACATGGAAAACTCATCCGGAATTATGCGATGACTGCGGGCTCCAGTGAAGCGATACTGGACGTTTCATCACTGGAAACTGGCATGTACTTTTTGCGTATGTACGATCAGGATACTCCCCTCACAGCCAGAATTTTCATTTCCAAACATCTTTAACCCATGCAAGTACGACTTTATTTAATCGCCGTGCTATATGCCCTGGTGATCAACTCCGGGCTGGCACATGATCCTGCTGCAGCGGCCTCATCGCTTAGAAGATGGCATCTGCGGGATCAGACTCACCTGCGTGCCTCATTCCTTGCTGTCAGGAACGACACCGTCCTGCTGGAGAATTCATCAGGCAAAGTCAGGTTTGTTCCGCTTTCACTGTTTCAGGACAAAGATCAGGCCTGCATCCGGGAACGAGCAGATGTAATCGGCCAGTTGAATCGGCCAGTGATACAACCAGTAACCCGCGAACAAACCGGAGAGCCGGCGCCGTGGGTGCTTCTGATGTTCTGGGCTGCAACGGGCGCCATTCTGCTACCCTTCATGCTGAGAAAACGCGGCAAATGGATGCTGTCGCCCGTACTGGGTTCATTTCTGCTGCTGCTCTCCTTCAAAAACGGTGCTGCCGAGCGGCTGCTCGGAACCGATCCTTTATTTATTGACTCGGCCTTCGCTCCTTTCAAACCACATATTGCCACCCGATGGGACGACAACTGGTTCTATGTAGAGTCCAACGGACTGCCCACAACACACAATATGATGGTGGGTATCACCAAGTGGCAACAACAGGTGCCAACCCCCCAGTGCTATATCGGAAACAATGCCTGGCAAATTCCGCTCAACCCCGTACTGGCAGATGTGCCGGTTCCGGTTAATCAGCAACATTTCCTGCGCGGCGCTGTAGCTATTGCAGCAAACGGAGTACCCATTTTCAATCCGTACACCAATACGGGGGTAGATGCATATCTCGACGGACAACTTGATCAATGGGGGGGACACAGCGGCCGGGCCGACGATTACCACTACCACACTGCCCCACTCCACCTGGACGCCCAGTCTCCCGATATTCTGCCTATTGCCTTTGCACTGGACGGATTTGCCATTTACGGCGGACTGGAACCCGATGGCGCCCCGATGCTGCCGCTTGACACCAACCACGGTCACTTCGATGCGGCAGGCGTATATCATTACCACGGCACTACGGGAGCACCCTATATGATAGGCAACATGGTCGGAAAAGTAACTGAGGACGCCACGCTGCAGATTATTCCGCAGGCAGCTGCACAACCGGTGCGACCGTCACTCACGCCACTCAACGGTGCCACTATTACCGGCTTCCAGGCCAATCCTGCCGGCAACGGATACGACCTAACCTACACCAGAAACGGTCAGACATACCATGTGGAGTACAGCTGGACAACCGGCGGAGTGTATACCTACCATTTTGTGTCGCCGTCTGCAACCACCACTTCCACTTACAACGGACATCTGCCCTGCGTGGTAACCACTGCAGTAAACGAATTACCGGCCGGAGCGTATCTGACAGTATTTCCCAACCCCGGAAGCGGACGTATTTCACTGAAAACCACTCTGACAAATATTCGCCAGTTAACACTGTTCAATCTGGCCGGACAGCCTGTATTCAGCACTTCCGAATCGCTGGATGCCATACAGACAGACCACCTTCCCAAAGGAATTTACCTGCTCAAAATCAGCACAGACAAACTGGAATTCACGCGCAAAATAATCCTTCAATGAAGAAGAAACACCTGTTAATTTCAGGCATTACCGCCTTTGCACTACTGCTGTCGGGACATGCTGCAGCCCAGACAAAAACCATGAAACGCCTGCCCGATACCGGACAGACACAGAGTTTTACCAATACATTTGGAGAAGACCCGGATTACACCATCTATCCGCCGTTTTTTATTATAAACGGAAATGGGACGGTTACAGACACAGTTACCGGACTGATGTGGCAACAAACAGATGGTGGCGAGATGACTGTTGAAGCTGCCGAGACGTACTGTGCAGATCTCGTGCTGGGTGGATACGACGACTGGCGATTGCCCACAGCACAGGAGGCCTTCAGCATTCTGAATCACGGAACCGGCAATCCGGCACTCGATGCTGCGGTATTTGCCAACACCGGGGCCGAGTACTGGTGGAGCAGCGAGCGGCAAGCCGGGAATACAGGCAAGGTATGGGTTACAAACGCGGGTGGCGGAATTGGCAACCACCTGAAAACGGAGACTGTCAGTGCGGGCGGAATCAAGAAAATACATGTGCGGGCAGTGCGCAATACCATGCCCCCCATGCCGGTTCCGCAGCAATATACAGTAACCGGGGGTACCGTAACCGACGGGATAACGCGACTGGAGTGGCAGGCGACTGCTTCGCCGGATACTATTACCTGGGAGGATGCACTGGTACTGGCAGAAAATTATATCCTGGATGGCAAGGATGACTGGCGTTTACCCAATGTAAAGGAACTGGAGTCGCTGAACGATGAACTTCGAAGCCAGCCTTCCATCAATACAGACTACATTCAGGGAATTGTTGCCGGCAGGTACTGGACCTCCACCACGCTCAACAATCAGCCCTCCAGGGCCTGGACGATGGACACACGGTTCGGCGTTGTCAGCTATGATGCCAAAACCAACAGAAACAGGGCGTTACTGGTACGTTCAAATGAAATTACTCCCCCACCCCCGCCAGTCACTGCAGACGTAGTTCACGGTGAATTGCTGGGCAGACCCACAGATCACAGTATCACCGTACAGATGTTTTTCAGTGAAAACATCGAAATGTGCGTGCAGTACGGTATCAGTCCGGGAAGTCTGGATCAGCAGACACCCTGGCAGTTTTTTCTGAAGGATGACCCTGCCGAGATTATTATTGACAATCTGGAAGCCGACAGGAGATACTTCTACCGTGTATGTTACCGGACACCCGGAGCCCCTGACTTCAAAACAAGACCCATATACACCTTCCAGACGCAGCGGCCGCCGGGGAAGCCATTTACCTTTGTGGTACAAGCCGACCCACACCTGGACAGCCAGTCGGACACCGCCCTGTACAGAGTTTGCCTGCAGAACCAGCTGGCAGACGAGCCCGATTTCATCATAGACCTGGGCGATATCATCATGTCGGACAAAATGAAGAATACAGCCGGGATTATCACCAGAGATACCGTGCGCTACCGGGCGAAATACATGAGAAGTTATTATGAAACAAACTGTCACTCGGCACCGCTGTTCATCACGCTGGGAAACCACGAGGGTGAGGCGGGCTGGCAACTCAATCCTTCAGGCGAGAACGTAGCAGTTTACAATACACTTGAACGGAAAAAGTACTACCTGAACCCGGCACCTGATGACTTTTATTCTGGCGACCAGACAGACCACCCCATAGTCGGACTCCGGGAAAACTACTATGCATGGGAATGGGGTGACGCCCTGTTTGTGGTACTTGACCCATACTGGTACACCAAACCAAAACCCGACTCTCTTACGGGTTGGCGCTGGACCCTGGGTAAAGGGCAGTACGACTGGCTGAAGAATACCCTTGAGCAAAGCACAGCCACTTTCAAGTTTGTTTTCATGCACCAGCTGGTAGGGGGCGACAAAGACGGCAGAGGGGGCATTGAGTATGCCGACAAGTATGAATGGGGCGGACAGAACCTCGACGGTACAGATGGCTGGGTGGCAAACAGGCCGGGTTGGGACAAACCTGTCAAGGATCTGCTGCGGGAAAACAGGGTGAACATCTTCTTTCACGGGCACGATCATTTTTTCGGGAAACAGGAGAAAGACTGTCTGATATACCAGGAAACGCCGCAGCCCAGTCACCCCAATTACCTGAATGCCAATCAGGCAGCTGCCTACGGATACTTTGCAGGACAGATACTTCCGAATGCAGGTCACCTGCGCGTAAGCGTGAGCCCTGACGGCGTAAAAACCGAGTATGTAAGGGCCTATTTGCCACAGAACGAAACGCCGGTTAGAAAAAACAGAGGGGTTTCTGCCACCTACTACATCGGCAATACCAACTGCTATGATTCGCTGTCCACCGGTGCGCCGGTGCTGTGGAATGCCGGTTACACCGATGAGCTGATATATCCGAATCCCTCTGCCGGTGAAGTGGTGATCAGGTTCTCCCTTATTACTGACTCCCACACAGAACTCACCGTTTTTGATACTGGCGGGAAAATGGTACGACGCCTGCTGGCTGGAGCGCTGATACGGAGCGGCGAGTACGAGCTTGTCTGGGACGGTCGCGACGGAACCGGACGCGAACTGGAGAGCGGTATCTATTTCTGGAAACTGGAAAGCAGGGAGGGCGGCATCCTGACGGGAAAAATAATCAGAGAATAAGATATTGGCCACATTGCGGAACGCCTGCCTGTCGATTTTCCCGATCAGGCAGGCTTTTTTTCAGGGTGAAGGGTACAGGGAGAAGGGTGATATTTTCATATATTGAGGAGGCTGCCAGCCGCATAAAATATGCCCGCCTCATCCGAAAGGCACATCACACCTGTATTTTCTGAGAACCTTACTATTCAAAACAGCGAAAACAAAATAATCAAACAACAAAAACCTTGTTTTCCAAACTAAAATTCCAGCACTCTGATTTTTTGATAAAAAATTCCATTTGTTTACACACAATATTGTAGTGACGTTCTACATTTAGGCCGCCAAAAGGCGGTCCAGTACAGTTGGACTGCCGGGTACGTGTGAAAATGATCTCAGTATTCTTGCGGAACCGGTATTTTCCGGGTAAAGTTTTTAATCTGCATCTGTTCATGCCATCTCAACAGAAGCCTCTGTATCTTCCTTCATTGCATATTATTCTGCCGGCCCAATCAGGCTCGCTTTCCTCGTCTTTTTCCATTTTCAATTTGCTGCCAATACTTCCGGAATTTCGCGGATATTCCATCAGAGGTATATCTGACCGGATCAAGTCATAGCCTCAAAGCCATTCATTTTATCACCAAACCTAAACTAATTTTTATGAAGTTCAATCAACTCAGCAAGCATGCGCTGCACATCGTGGTGCTGGTACTGTTGAGTTCCTTTGGGTTGATGGCCCAGGGTACTCTGACAGGTACAGTAAACGATGAAAACGGCCAGCCAGTAGTGGGCGCAACCGTGCGGGCCGTTGGTGCCGCCGATGGCACCACGACCGATCTGAATGGCGGTTTCAAGATGAATGCCCCTCAAAGCGGGAAAATTGTGATTTCCTACACTGGTTATGCAGCTCAGGAGGTTTCAGTTGAAGGCAAATCGAGCGTACAGGTATCTCTTGAACCAGGTTCCAGCAATCTGCAGGAAGTAACCGTGACTGCCCTCGGTATCAAACGCGAGAAGAAAGCACTTGGTTACTCCGCACAGAATGTGAGTGGAGAAAATCTGGCACTTGCGCGCGAGACCAACATTGCCAACTCTCTGAGTGGCAGGGTGGCAGGCTTGCAGATCACCCGTGCTGCGGGTGGTGTGGGCAGTTCCAGCCGTATCACCATTCGGGGCAACAACTCACTGGGTCGTAACAACCAGCCGCTGATTGTTGTGGACGGTGTGCCTATCAACAACTTCCAGACACAAAACGGAAGCGAATGGGGCGGATACGACCGCGGTAACGGTATCGGCGACGTCAATCCGGATGATGTGGAGTCTATCACGGTGCTGAAAGGACCAGAAGCAACTGCACTCTACGGTGTACAGGGCGGTAACGGAGCAATCCTGATCAATACCAAGAAGGGCAGCACACGCCGCGGCCTTGGCGTTCAGGTAAACTCCAACCTGACTTTCGAAAACCCGCTCACACTGCCTGAAGTACAGACGCAGTATGCACAGGGATCAGGCGGACTGTTCGATATCAAGAGCAACAATGCCTGGGGTCCACAGATTGCAGGTCAGCAGGTGGAAGACTGGCGCAATCCCGGCTCCACGACACCACTTACTTCCTATGGCAACCGCTTTGAAGATTTCCTTCAGACAGGCCAGACATGGAACAACACAATCTCTCTGACGGGAGGTAGCGAGAAGACCAGCTTCTATGCCTCCTATACCAACACTTCATCTCAGGGTATGCTGCCTTCCAA
>CAIYFY010000187.1 GCA_903925535.1 uncultured Bacteroidota bacterium
AGTTGCTGTTTCAATATCGCGGAGATTTCTTCCGGTCTGACGTCTGCCATATTGTTGTGTTATTTAAAATTCCTTGATGTAAAAATTCTTTGTGAAGTTGTTCCTCAGAACATCGAGTTTGTTGGCTACAGAAGCATCGTAGCGTTTCTGGTCGAATTCGAGGACAAATCCTCCAATCAGTTCGGGGTTCACCCTGGTGACGACATCCAGCTTTTCGGTGGTGGCGCCGCTTGCCAGCAGTTGCTTTTTGAGTTCGGCCAGTACAGGCTCGCTCATTTCAACTGCTGTTGTGACAGTTACCGTAGTGATGTGCTGCATGGCCTTGTGCTGGCGCACGAACTCGGCAGTGATTTCGGGCAGGTAAGCTTCGCGGCCCTTGTTTATCAGCAGTTCGAGATAGGCTATGGTGAGTGCGTCAATCTTGCCTTTGAAAATCGCTGCGATAGCTGCGTTCTTCTTGTCGGCATGAATGATCGGGCTTTTCAGCATATTATGGAACTCACGGCTACCCGTGACAGCTTCGTGCAGCATGCGCATATCGGCGCTGATCTGCTCCAGCTTGCCCTGCTCGATGGAGAGATCCATCAGCGACTTGGCGTATCGCGTGGCAATTCTGATTACGCTCATGGGTGACTATCAGTTCATTTTGATGTTATCGGCCAGCGACTTGGCGTAGCTTTCCTGCTCAGTCTTGTTGGCCAGTTCTCTGCGCAGAATCTTTTCAGCGATTTCAACAGCCATACTGCCTACTTCGTTTTTAAGAGACACCAGTGCAGCCATTTTCTGGTTTTCGATATCCTGCAGGGCACTTTCCACCTTGCGCTTGTATTCAGCGTTGGCGCGTTCCTTTGCCTCTGCGATGATTTCGTCTTTGGCATCTTTGGCTTCCTTCAGAATAGCGGAGCGTTCTTCGCGGGCCTGAGCCAGCAGCTTTTCGTTTTCTGCCTGGAGGCTTGACATCTCCTCACGTGCCTTTCTGGCTTCGTCGAGTGCGCTCTGAATGTCGTTTTCACGCTGTTTAAGTGCCGCGCCGATCGGTTTGAAGGCGAAACGACTCATCAGGAACCAGAAAAGGAGGAAGATGATGGTCGTCCAGATCAAAAGGCCCGGTTCGGGCTTGAGTACGTTGAAATCTGCCAGAAATAACATCTTTCGAAGTATGTATGAATGATGGTTATGGTTGATGTTGGGAAACCAACAGGAGAACTCTCAAAAAACGGGTTGCAGAACGAACCAATCGTTGCTCACGCAACCCGATTGTGCATTTCTTACTGACCTACGCCAGGAGCTGCCACGAAGAACGACAATACCATGGCTACCAGAGCTGCACCCTCAACGAGAGCGGCAGTCAGGATCATGTTTGCACGGATATCGCCGGAAGCTTCCGGTTGACGGGCGATACCTTCAACGGCTTTACCACCGATCTGGCCAATGCCGAGACCTGCGCCGATAACTGCCAGGCCTGCACCAATTGCTGCGAACATAAGTAATGTATTTATTGAGTGAAATGAAAATGCTTGTTGATTAGTGATGATGCGGCTCTTCTATCGCCGTGCCGATGTATGTTGCACTCAGCATGGTGAAAATGAAGGCCTGAAGGAATGCCACCAGCAATTCCAGTGTCATCATGAACAGGGTCAGCGGTATGGAGGCCGTTACACCCATGATAGACCCACTGGTGCTTTCGCCGGATTTGCCAAGAATAAAGATGAGGCTCACAAAGGATAGAATTACGATGTGACCTGCTGTTATATTGGCAAAAAGACGAAGAAGCAGTGTGAATGGCTTGAGGAAAAGTCCGAGAATCTCGATCGGAGTCAGGATAAATATTTTCAGCACTGCCGGAACACCGGGCATCCAGAGCGTGTGCTCCCAGAAATGTCTGTTGGCACTGAACGTTGAAATCAGGAAGGTGATAACTGCCAGAACAAAAGTGATGGAAATGTTACCCGTTACGTTGGCACTGCCGGGAAAGAATGGCACCTGACCGATGAGATTCAGACCCAGAATAAAGAAGAATGCCGAAAGAAGATAAGGCATGTACTTCTCATAATGATGACCGATATTAGGCCTGGCCACCTCATCGCGGATGAAAGTGTAGAACGGCTCGATGAAGTTCTGAAGGCCTTTGGGCGCTTCGCCCCTGCGTTTGGTAGCAGCGACAGCTACTGCACGGAACATCAGGAAGAGCACGATGACCGTGAGCAGCATGGTAAACACGTTGCGTGTTACACTGAAGTCCATGAAACTGGTTACTCCACCACCCAGAATACCGCCGTCGTAGGTAGTTTTGGCCTCAAGCGGATAGCACTGGCCGTTGATTACAGCATTGTAAACAACCTTCTTCTTGCCACCGGCTTCTATCTCCTGGTGCGTATAATCTTCGATGTGATAGTCCTGATCGGCCATGACGCCACCCTGAATACGCATGATACTGCCGTGAACCAGTACGAAGCCTTCACGGGATTGTTCGCCGTTGCCGTGGTGGTGAGGGTGCAGGGCTGAGGTGGAGAAAACATGCCAGCCTTTTTCCGATTTCAGGATAGCGGGCAGGTTGAGATAAATTTCTCCGAAAATATGAATGACGTTGGCGTCAGAAATGTGGTGGACGGCATTGTCACCGGCATTAAACGGCTGTTCGGCGCTGATGGAGTGCCCGCAGGCACCTCCGTGCTCTGCATGACCGGCTTCGGCCTGGTGAGCCGTTGTGTCAGATGCGTGAACATCTGCAGGCTGCCCGGCAGGGTGATCATGCTGCTCAGTGGCATGATCGTGATGCCCGTGGTGATCCTGAGCAAAGGAAAATGCGGCGAAGCCGCTGAAAATCAATGCAATCCAGTATTTGCGAATAGCGGTCATATCGGCTATTGAAATGGCTTTTGTCAATTCGGGCACAAATGTACTATGAGATGTTTGTATTAAGAAACCATGAAAATTATTTTTCAGAAAAAAATAGGGCAAGCACGGTAAAATGGGTGGTGGTTTCGGAATTTAATTCGGCTGACGCATGTTCATCGCTGTGTGCGGGGGAATTTCCCCGGGCTGAAGCCGTGTAAATTCCCGAATAATTCGTTGCACTGCGCATAAAAGGTATAATTCCCGGGGTGTAATCCCAGATTTTGAATGCACTTGCGTACCCGGCATATCAAAAAATCAAAATATATCCTTACTTTCGTGAGCGATTAAATACAATATCAATCATGGAATGGAGAAGATTAAACGGACAACGAATTGAGGCTCCCCTGCTTGATGCTGTGGAGCAAACGATTGAACAGCAGTACGCCGAGGGCTACAAACTGAAAGTCTGTGTTGGCACCGACTCGCAGGCTGTAGGTGACGAGGTGCATTTTGCCACGGTTATTGTCTTTCTCCGGGAGAAGCGAGGGGGCTTCATGTTTATATCCAATGATAAGTCGGACAGGAAAATGTCACTCCGCGAACGGATGATTATGGAGGTTGGCCGGTCGGTAGAGGTGGCGTACACCCTTTGTCCGCTGCTGGATTTGTACGACGTAGCCCTTGAGGTACACGCGGATATCAATACGGATCCTGCATTCGAGAGCAACGCTGCGCTGAAGGAGGCCATGGGATATATTCTCAGCATGGGCTTTGTATTCAGGGCCAAGCCGGATGCAGTGGCGGCGTCCTGTTGTGCCGACAAGGTGATATGAGGTGACAATCAACAAACGGTAATACGTACCGGAGGTGCTGCGACATAACGAAAACGCGAGTTACCCCGATTTAATGGGAGTAACTCGCGTGTATAAAGTCGGTACAGTGTTTCAGAATAAACTGTTATCTGTTTCCAAGCAAAGTCATTTTTCTTGTTTTTTCGCCGAAAGGAGTGATGATTCTGCAGAAAAGCACCCCGCTATAGTTATCCAGATTGAAAATCTCCAGATTTTCACCAGCGGGATAGTCTCGTTTGAGAGACTGCACAATCCTGCCACCCGGGTCAGATATTTCCCAAACGACAGTACACGATTCAGGAAGAATGAAAGGAACACTTGTTTGTCCCATAAACGGATTGGGGATATTCTGTTCCAGTTTGAACTCACCGGCAATATCAGGCATTCCAGAACGTACGTCCGGCTTGAACAATGACCCGGCTGCCGGGATGTAAACCCAGAATGCCCCTTTGTTGGAGGCATCTGATGGACCTCCTGTGAGCGCTGTTTTACCATCTGCACTCAATGAAACCGAGGTAGCCTGTTTGGCAGAGCCCGTTGCACCGGTTCCAGTGAGTTTTTGACCCTGCTGCGACCATGAAGACCCATTTCGTGTGAACATCCACATTGCTCCCCTGTTAGCGTTATCCCCCTGTCCTCCGATAACCGCAGTTTTACCATCTGCGCTGATGGCAACGGAGCTACCCTGCCGTGATCCGCCTGCGGGCGCGGAACCAACAATTTTGGCTCCCTGCTGTACCCATGAGTTTCCGCTACGAGAAAACATCCATGCGGCGCCCACCAGACTATTATCGCTGCTGCCACCAATCATGGCATAATTCCCATCTGCACTAAGTGCTACAGAAACGCCCTGCCATGCCTGACTTGAGCCACCGGATCCGAACAACTTGGGACCTTGCTGACTCCAATCGCAGCCAGTCCGTGTGAATACCCATGCACCACCCTGACGGTTATTATCCTGATAACCCCCGATTATGAGCGTACTTCCGTCGCTGCTCAGTGCAACGGCGGCCCCCTGACGGGCTTTCCCGACTGTACCGGTACCAGTAATCTTGTTTCCCTGTTGCAGCCAGAAATTATCTGCACGGGAGAACAACCATACTGCTCCGGCAAACAGATCATCACCAACGCCTCCGATTGCTACTGTTGTGCCATTGCCACTCAAAGCCACAGAAGTGCCCTGAAGCGCTCCGCCAACAGAGCCGGTTCCCGCCAGCTTTGGCCCTTGCTGAGACCAGGTTGTACCGTTGCGTGTATAAATCCAGGCTGCACCCGCATTTGAATTATCGTTAGGGCCTCCAACCGCAACCGTGTTTCCATCAGAACTGATTGATACCGATGTACCCTGTTTAGAAGCTCCAACAGCACCGGTACCCACCAGTTTCGGCCCCTGTTGAGACCAGGAGGTACCTGTTCTTACATATACATATGCAGCCCCTGTACCTGAATTATCTCCCGGAGCACCAATGACAGCCGTATTGCCGTCGGCACTGACAGCCACCGAAGTACCTTGCAGTGTGTTGGCACCTGAACTACTCAGTTTACTGCCTTGCTGAAAGTAAGGATAGGGCGTGGCATTCACCGTAAATACGCCCGATGAGGTAACAGTTCCGGTCCCGTTTGAAACCATAATGGATCCGGTTGACGATCCCGGCATCGGAATGATAACTGCGGAAGAAGATGATTTCGACAATATAACAGCTCCTGTACTTCCTACCTGAGCAGACTGAAGATTGTTCAGGTTTGAACCGGTAAGCGTAATTGGCGTACCAACAGGACCGGCAGACGGACTGAATGCTGTAATTACTGGTGAGGCAACCGGAATGGTTACCACCCCGCAATTCGTCGTCACACTTAACTGCTGGATACTGCCGCCAACAGGCAAAGTTGCGGTTATCTGGCCGGAACCGAGTTCAGTTACACCAGCAGAAGGAATATTGTTGAAAAGTACTGAAACAACGCCAGCCAGATCGGTACCATTGATGGTGATTACCGTCCCTGCCAACCCTGATGCGGGGGTAACGCTGGTGACAGCTGGAGATTTTGACACCTCAATCAGATTAACAGATTCCGAAGTACAACCGCTACCGTCAGTTACGGTAACGGAGTATGTGGATGTACAAGATGGTGAAACAGTAATGGAAGTACCCGTCGAATTGTCAGACCAGGAACAGGACGCTGAGCCTGAGACTGCAATTGTTACTGACGAACCTGCACAAATAATACCATCGTTATTTATTCCGGAAGATGTTTCCGTGATCGAAACAACGGGTGACGACAATGCATTAACTGTTATTACAGACTGGCAGGTGGCCGTATTTCCTATTGTATCGGTTACTGTGAGCGTGATGGTATTGATACCCAGGTTTGAACAGGTGAACATCGTATTCAGCGGCAGAAAAGATACTGGCGGGCTGGCAACATCATATGATCCGTTATCGAGAACAGAGGCAGGGACAGTAACTGAGCCATTGAGATCGAGCACCACAGTTGTATCCTTGCAAACAGCCACCGGTGGTACACTTTCGAATACCACGTCGACTACTGTCAGCGTAACGCCGGTAGCAGGAATAATCCTGGATGCAACCGGATTACCTCTTCCCACTGATCCATAATCAATTACGAACTCGATAGTAGCTGCTCTCGCATCTGCTATACGAATGGTATCTCCGGCGTTGAGTCCGGAAAAATTACCGGAAACCTGTCCGGTGGAGCTAATCAGACTGATAACATCACCAATCTGAAGATCATCCGGAATATCAGCTATGGTCAGCGAGACTCCGGTACCCAGTTCAGCGCCCGTTACAGCATCTATGAAGTAGGCAGTTGAATTATCGAGTACTTCAGTTGAAAATTCTGACACACCGCTGAGGTCAATAAATCCAGCTGTCAGGGAATTAGTCAGCGATAACTTTCCGCCCTGTGCTGTTTTGAAAGCCAGATTTTTCCCGGACAGACTCAACAATGAAGCTACGGTAATATCCTGCGTGAGAGCTGGGTCACCTATATAAATGGTATCGGCATTGATGTTTTGTAAATCATCCGCCGAAAGACCAAGCAGCCCGGTTGCATCAGCACTTCCAAGTTCAATATTGGTAAAATTGTATGGTTTAATCCGGACAATATCACCTGTCACACTCCCCCCCGTCAAACTGTTGGTGAAAATGTCCGCAGTAAGAATAACATCGCTGCCAGAAGATACTGGCGCCTGCAGAGTAATTCCTCCCGCAGTGGAGGTAATGAAGACATCATCTGTAGCAGATGTACTGTTTATTCCGGCATCTGCGACGAGTATATTTCCTGATGCAGTAACCGATATCTCTCCGGCGGACGATACACCGCTTTGATTAGAGGTGAACGTACCGGCAGTGGTTACAATGGTAATATTTCCAGTGCCGGTACTGTTGGATATACCTCCGTTGGTTATCAGTATATCCCCGGTGGCAGAAAGTGATATATCTCCTTTCGATTGAAGACCACTGCTCATTGTCGTAATTCCGCCTCCAGTGGTAGTCATGCTGATGTTACCGGTGCCAGAAGTATTGATTACTCCACCAGCATCCGTTATGATAGCACCACCAGCCTGTACTGTAACATCTCCTTTCGATTGAATACCACTACCCCCAACTGTTACTCCACCAGAAGAAGTAATCGTAATATTACTGCTGCCCGCAGTGTTGTACGCACCGCCATCAGTAATCTGTATATCGCCGAAGGCAGTAACAGATATTGCGCCGGCAGATGATATACCGTTCTGGTTGGACGTGAACGTACCGCCAGTGGTTACAACGGCAATATTCCCGGTGCCTGTACTGTTGGATACACCACCGTTGGTTATCAGTATATTTCCGGTGGCAGAAAGTGAAATATCTCCTTTCGATTGCAGACCACTGCTCATTGTCGTTATTCCACCTCCCGTGGTGGTTATACTGATGTTACCGGTGCCGTAAGTATTGTTAACACCACCGGCATCCGTTAGGATAGCACCACCAGCCGCCAGGATAACCGTCACCGCTCACCGCAGGCG
>CAIYFY010000188.1 GCA_903925535.1 uncultured Bacteroidota bacterium
CAGCCGAGTATCAACCTGTAAGCAGCAGCAGTCAGGATAAAGGCAGCGAGCGTCAGCAAGACCAGAATACGCACCTTGCTTCTGTCCAGATAAAGCGGAATAATGTAATAAAAGACAAAATAGACCAGTGCCATTTTGGCTGGCAGCGAGTAAATCTCGGCTGTCATTGCCTGCGGCAGGTTCTCGGGCAAGGGTTGTTTGGCAAAAATACTGGTCAGTACTGCATTCAGGAAAATATAAACCAGCCAGAATATGACATGCAGAAGTATTCGTTTAGCGGACAGATTCATTTTTCCTGTATTCATGACTCCCAGTCTATTCGTTCGAAAGAAGTACTTGCATCAAGTGTATAAAGAGACCTTTCCCTGATTCTGATCTCTTTTATGGGCATTTCCGTGCCATCCACGGTGCATTTTTTCACGAATTGCGGAAAGCCAACCAGATATACCTTTACTCTGGAATAACAGGGCAGATAATCACCTTCCACGCGTTTCCGAAGCGTAAATGAGCTTTCCGTACCTGTCGTCTCGAAAACAGTCAGTCTGAAGATCCCTTCATTATAGTCGTATCCCTCACCTGCATCTTCATACAGGTGACTGGTTTCGGAGCCTTTTTTGTAGTAAATATACAGCGTAAGTTCAGGGAACAACTCCGCCGTGTGCTGTCTTGCCGGATATATAGGCATAACGGCACCCTCTCTGACGAAAAAAGGAATTTGTTCAAGCGTCACACTCACAAAAACATCGCCTTGACACAGTTGGCCGGTCCAGAAGTAATACCAGTTTCCTTTGGGCAGATACACGCCTTGTCGCTGCACCTTGGGCTGAATAACCGGACTTGCGAGGATGTGCTCTCCGAACAGGAAATCCCGCTCCTGATCAAACAGTTTGGGATCTTTCTGGTCGGCAAACAACAGATGGCGAATCACCGGCGTTCCGTCGAGTGAATGACGCCACAAAGCGGTGTACAGGTTTGGCAGCAGGAAGTACCTGAGTTCTATTGCCTTTTTGTTGAGTTCCGTAAATCTGTCGCCAAAAGACCAGGGTTCCTGATCGTTGATATGCAGTGCCGGATCTGCCAGCTCGGCTTCATCGGCGGGGAGCGCATCACCTGCAGCATGCTGTCCCATGCTGTGTACCCGCATCAGCGGGTGAAAAACCGCCAGTTGCAGCCAGCGAAGAAAAAGCTCTCCGTCAACATTGCCGGCAAAGCCGCCCACATCTGTTCCGCAATGAGAGAAACCGGACACGGAAAGCCGCTGGCACTGTATATTGGCAATCTGAAGGTGCTCCCAGGTGGAAAAATTGTCGCCGGTCCAGACAGAGCCAAATCGCTGACTGCCCGAATAAGCCGCACGCGTGAGAAGGAACGGACGTTTTCCGGGTTGTAAATTCCGAAGGCCCTCCCACGAAGCCCTGCACATCTGCTGTCCGTAGATATTGTGCGCCTTACGGTGACTGGCTCCGTACCCTTCGTAGTGATGCACCACGTTGTCGGGCAGCGTTTTGTGGTTGACATGGAAAACAGCGGGCTCATTCATGTCATTCCAGAAACCGCTCAGGCCGGTTTCATTGTACAGATCCGCGTAGAGTTTTCCCCACCAGTCTCTCACTTCCGGGCTGGTGAAGTCGGGAAATGCGCAGAATCCGGGCCATACGGGCCCTTTTGCCACCTCTCCGTCCGGCGTCTTGACAAACATGTCTTTTTCCAGACCTTCCTTGTAAACAAAGTATTCTCTGTCTTCCTTGATTCCGGGGTCAATCATGGCCACTGTATGAAAACCCTGTTCCCTGAGTGAGGCCACGAGCGCTTTCGGGTCGGGAAAATGGCTGCGATTCCAGGTAAAGCATCTGTATCCATCCATGTAATCAATATCCAGATAAATGGCATCACAGGGAATATTCCTCTGTCTGAATTCCGCAGCAATAGCCTGTACCCTGCTTTCCGGATAATAACTCCACCTGCACTGGTGATAGCCGAGCGCCCACAGAGGTGGCAGCTCGTGCACACCCGTGAGTTGTGCGTATGCGCGCGAGACCTGTAACAGATCCGGTCCGTAGATAAAATAATAGTTCAACTCGCCGCCTTCCGCCGAAAAACGGGTCACGCCCTTTCCCTCCGAGTCAAAATCAAAGCGGGTCCGGTAAGTGTTGTCGAAAAAAATACCGTACGCCACATCCTGATGCAGCGCGTAATAGAACGGAACTGCCCGGTACATGGCATCATTCTCCCGGCCGAAACCATAGGAGTCGGTACACCAGTTTTCATATACTTTTCCTGCCAGATTAACACCACAGGCTTTGTCGCCCAGTCCGATAAACACTTCCTTTTTCAGCGCCTTTTTCTCCATGGCCACTTCGCACCATCCTTTCATGATGGTACGACGGGCTGAATACCCGCCTGCATCCTCGCAAACAGTCTGGTCGAGCTGGTTGTAAAACTTGACGCGCAGGTCACTTTTGGAGATCACTACCTGCAGGTCCTCGGATTCAAGCAAATACTCTGATTCATTTTCGTTGAGTATGACAGTTACCTTCTGCGGAGAGAAATCGGGAGAAACCGCGTAGGAAAAATCGGGGCCGAATGATCCGTCCGGACTGTATCTGAGGCGGATAATATCTGGAGCCAGCACCTGCACGCGGAGAGCCACCCCGTTGTCGCAAACAAATTCATAGGCACCATCTTTCCATCTGACGGCAGCAACCTGTCCCGGAAATATATCCTGAAATACATCGTCGTAGCGTTCACTCACGCTCGCATCCGCCATAGAGATCATGGCTGGACGAGCAGGAGCAACTTCAGGCATGTTGGCAGGTTGTCTGGATAATTCTTCCATAGCTATTTTATTACGTTGCAAAAATCGCTCTTTTTATGCTGTCGGAAGGAAAAACATTTTTTTGTGGGAAATATACCGGGAATACCTACATTTGCGCGTGCTTCGGCACCTGAGTGAGAGATATCCGCAACAGAATTTCCCGAATGATATCTCTTCTCACACAATTCTAATCCGGTTTTCAAGTATGGCCAAACTGGCGGCTCTGG
>CAIYFY010000189.1 GCA_903925535.1 uncultured Bacteroidota bacterium
AAGCAGTCCGAAAAAAATCATATATAAAACAATCGCTGAAATGACATAAATGCCGAAAACCCTGAAACTGTTGCGGAGGTTCCGCCAGGCATCCACGAAAGCTTGCTGATTATTGTCACGGATACTTTTTTGAATCTGCAGCGAGAATCTCAGTTTGGAATAGAAAACATACAGCAGCGCAACAGCAGCCAGAACAATCAGTATAATGAGTATGAAACTGTTTTCATTAAGCGCACTGAGAAATCTGTTTTTACCGTAGGCAAAGCCCAGAGCACCCGTCAAGTCCGAGGAGTAAAGTCCGCTGAAAAGCAAGAGTGTCGTCTGAATCAATCCGAAAACCGAAAGGAAAATGGTCAGAACAGAGATAGTTTTCCACTGATCGAGTAGCCGGTCGGATAAGTGGGGCTGCTTGTTGATTTCAAAATCGTCGAGTGAATGCATGGTCTGTTTATTAATAGTCCATTTCGGATTGTCCGGCGTTTAGTGCCAAAATCCAGAAAAAGATGATGAAAACTGTAATAACAGCGGAAAGAAAATAAAACCATTTCAGGCTTGAAAAGGCTTTCTCAAGATTTTCCTCATTGTCTTCTCTGAGGAATACTTTCATCAGGGAATAGAACCTGAAATACAGAAATCCTGGCAAGAATGACAGGGATGTTATCAGAATTCCTGTCAGAACTGCCGGTAGCCTGTCTCGACCTGTCACAAAGGACAGGGTGAAGAGTCCGGTGAAACTGGCTGCGATGAACAGCAGTATTGCGAAAAAGAGTGCCCACTGACTGATTTCACGCCAGTAGTTGCGCACCTCATCGGTGACAGTCAGGGGTATCCTGTCGAAACTGTTATCGGTCATATCAATTCATTTTAAATGATGTTTACCTCTCTTTCCAGGGTAATTCCGAAAGTATTCTGCACCGACAGGATGATCTGGTCAGACAGATTTTTCACTTCCTCACCGGTGGCGCCTCCGTAATTCACGAGAACCAGTGCCTGCCGGGCGTAACTGCCGGTATTTCCCACCTTTTTACCTTTCCATCCGCACTGTTCGATGAGCCATCCGGCCGGAACCTTGACCCTCCCGTCGGAAAGCGGATAGGATGGGACATCTGGATGTGTTTTCCGGATCTCATTCAAAACAGCGATATCCGTCTCCGGGTTTTTGAAAAAGGACCCGCAGTTGCCAATTTCGGCCGGATCGGGAAGTTTTGACCTGCGTATATGACAAACGGCCTGACTGATATCCCGGATACCGGGCTTGTCAACACCCATTGAAGCGAGTGTCTTGCCTATATCACCGTACGACAGGTTCAGGTTGTGCCGGTGTGTGGTCAGGGAAACCCGCACGGAGAGAATGATGTATTTCCCATTGAGTTCCCGTTTGAAAATACTGTCGCGGTAGCCAAATGCACACGCTTTCAGGTTGAACGTCCTGGTACGTCCGGTGGCCGTTTCCATTGCTTTCAGGCTGACGAACACATCTTTGAGTTCTACCCCGTAAGCGCCTATATTCTGAACCGGGGCCGCGCCGACAGTCCCGGGGATCAGGCTCATGTTCTCCAGTCCGCCGAGGTTGGCTTCGACAGTCCGTATAACCAGATCGTGCCACGGCACACCTGCGCCTGCATCAACCCATGCCCGGTTTTTGAACTGCCTGACAATCCTGAAGTCGCTGATATCATTTTTTATAACCAGTCCGGCCACATCGCGGGTAAACAGGATATTGCTACCGCCTCCGATGACCAGTACGGGACTGATACCGGAGCGGAGTGCTTCCCGCATTTCACCTTCCGTGCGTACCGAAGTGAAAAACGCTGCCTTTACGTCTATTCCAAAGGTGTTGTACGGGAGCAGCGAGACATTATGTTGTATCTTGATAGCCATTATTCGAAGCAGCGCGCGAGCTGTCGCAGCAGGTGAACATACTGAATGTCATATTCCTCATAACCGCTTCCCCAGGTAATTCGGACCCGGTCCAGGTCGGAGCGCCTGATTTTTTTCCAGACTGCTTCTCCGACGGGATAACTGCCCCGGAATGTGTACGACTGATCTTCATAATTTATAACACCTTCATCATTGGTGTAATTGTACAATTCAAAGGAAGTGCCATCCATGAACCAGAGCGTTGCGGGAGCGTCTTTGGGCAGCCTGCCGAACGATTTTCGCGGGTTGGGGTCAATTACGGTGAAGGTGAGCAGCAGGGTCGCGCGCGGGCCTGTAGCGGAGAGAGCGGCCTCACAGCGAACGTTGGGCCGTCCCTGCAGGAAGCCCTTCAGGGGTGCGGGTGCATGTCGGAACCACTCGACAGGTGCAGTCCGGCGGTAGGGGGCACCCGACAGCTCGTCGCGGGAGTTCTCCTCGAAGTTGCAGGGAATGGCTGGCGGATTGAGCATCACATCGGTTGCCGGATTATACTGTGCCACCGGAACCGGAACCGGGGTGGCGGGTTTTTCGGGAGTTGCTGCGACAACCGGAGCTGGTTCGGCGGGTTTTGCCGGCTCTTCCACGGGCGACTTCTTCTTTTCAGTTTTTGCCGGCCTGGCGATAGTCACCCTGGTTTCTTCACCGGATGTGTTGGCTGACAGGCCGAGTTCATTCACTGATTTCCAGAGTGCGGGCAGTGCCTTCCGTTGTGCCGTGGTATCCATTGCAGCGTGTTCAGCGGCTTGGGCGACCGTCTTTTCAGCCTTTTTAAGCTGTTTTGCGTATTCCTTTTCCTTCAGTTTCCAGTCCCTGAGGCGGTTGACGAGCGAGTCGAGCACAGACTTGTCTGCCGTGGAATCTGCCTTGATGCGCAGGATCAGCGAGTCGAGGGCCTCGCGTTCCGACGCTACTGTTTGCAGGCGGCCCTGGCAGGTGAGCTTCAGGGCTTCTGCCCGGGAGCCTAGCTGTTGCGTCCAGGCAGCAACGGCTGCGTTGGCCAGACTGTCAACCGGAGGCAGCGAATCGAGCCTGGTTTGTGCATTCAGCCGCGCCCCTGCTCCTGTCAGGATGAAGCAAATGATAGTGAAGATGAACAGGGAATGATTTTTTTTCATTGGAGAACATTGAGCAGGGTTATGCGTTCGTTTGATATACAACCCCTACATTCGCGGCAAAAGTAAGCCTAAGTGGCCAAACAGACATTAACCATTTATCTTCAACACATGAAACTGAGCCCTTTCCTCTTTTTTCTGAACGGCGCACTGCTCATCGGTGCCTGTCATACCCAGCAGAAAGCGACCGAATCTTCGTCCACGAACACTAAACAAATTTCAGTGAAGTACCCCGCAACAAGAAAAGACGAGACCGTTACCGACGATTATTTCAGGCGGAAAATCAGCGATCCGTACCGCTGGCTCGAAGACGACCAGAGTGCCGAAACCAAAGCCTGGGTCATCGAACAGAACAAGGTAACCAATGCGTATCTGTCGCAGGTGCCCGACCGTGACAAATTCAAAAAAAGGCTGTCGGCCCTTTTCAACTACGAGCGTTATACACCTCCGTTCAAAGAGGGAGGCAAGTATTACTATTTCAAGAACGACGGACTGCA
>CAIYFY010000190.1 GCA_903925535.1 uncultured Bacteroidota bacterium
ATCTATCACTACTTAATTTCGACCAAAAACAATTGGATTGAAATATCGTCAGGCTCGACATTTGATAGTGTCAAATCAAATCAAATACGAAACGTGCTGGTTAACTTCCCCTCAACAGAGGCCGAACAACATTATATTGCCAGTTCACTTTCAGATTTAGATTCTGATATTATCCAAACTGAAGCCAAGCTTCAAAAACTCAAACTCCAAAAACAGGGCATGATGCAGGCCTTGTTAACCGGTAAAATCCGATTGGTATGAGGAAAGAGCGTATCACTCAGAATCGGGTCATTCAGTTGCTCATATCGCAATTGAAATATACATATCTGGGCAACCTGGAGGAGCAGGAAAATACGAATATTCGGGAAGCCGATGTAAAAAAATGGCTGCATCAGTCGGGATACCCGGAATCCGTCATCAGCAGGGCTTTATTTGATTTCAGTAAAGCTGCCTCACTGAACCCGGGCGATGATTTATATCCCATCAATCGGGAGGTGTATTCCAAATTGAAATACGGCGTCAAGGTCAGGGATGAGGGGTCTGACCTGGTACAAACTGTGTGGTTAATTGACTGGAAAAACCCGCTCAATAATCATTTTTCTATCGCGGAAGAGGTCACCGTCAAAGGAGAGAGAACCAAACGCCCCGATCTTGTCATATACGTGAACGGAATTGCGCTGGGCGTACTGGAGCTGAAGCGAGCCAGTGTTTCTGTTTCGGAGGGTATCAGGCAAAATCTGGACAACCAGCAGGATCGGTTCATCAAGCCATTTTTCTCGACCATACAAACCGTACTGGCCGGAAATGACAGTCAGGGACTGTATTATGGCACCACCAAAACACCTGAAAAGTTCTTCCTGAAGTGGAAAGAAGACGAATTTGACTATAACCCCGACCGGAACATTCTGGATCAGCACCTGCTTCAGTTTTGCGAAAAATCACGCTTTCTGGAGTTTATCCACGACTTCGTGGTGTTTGATTCGGGCATCAGGAAACTCTGCCGTCCAAACCAGTTTTTCGGGGTTAAGGCTGCACAACAGTTCATCCGGCGTCGCGAGGGAGGCATAATATGGCATACCCAGGGCAGCGGCAAGAGTCTCACAATGGTTTGGCTGGCCAAATGGATTCGCGAGAACCAGACCGATGCACGCCTGCTCATCATTACCGACCGGACAGAGCTCGACGAGCAAATAGAAAAGGTATTCAAAGGCGTGGATGAACAGATCTGCCGAACTAAAAGCGGGAGGGATTTACTGGACAAACTGAATGGAAGTACACCCTGGTTACTCTGTTCCCTGATACACAAGTTCGGCGGAAACGATGAAAACGACATGGATGAGTTCATTCGTGACATCGAAAAACCGGCAGATTTCAGGCCCCGGGGTAATTTGTTTGTCTTCATAGATGAATGTCACCGCACGCAAAGCGGAGATTTGCACAAAGCCATGAAGGAACTCCTTCCGGAGGCCGTTTTCATCGGTTTCACCGGAACGCCACTTTTGAAAGCCGACAAAAAGAAATCCATTGAGGTCTTTGGCCGGTACATCCACACATACAAATTCAATGAAGCCGTGGAAGACGGCGTTGTGCTTGATTTGTTGTACGAAGCCCGGGATATAGATCAGAAAGTGACAGACCAGAAAGGCATAGACGAGTGGTTTGAAATCGTCACCAGGGGTATGAACGATCTGCCCAAGGCCGAGCTGAAGCAGAGGTGGGGCACCATGCAAAAGGTTTTGAGCACCAAAGACCGGCTGCAGAAAATCGCCTTCGACATCATCAAGGATTTCCGGATAAAACCCCGACTGAAAGACGGGAGAGGAAATGCCATGCTGGTGACCAGAAGCATCTATGAGGCTTGTCGGTATTATGAGATATTTCAGAATTTTGGTTTCAACAACTGTGCCATCGTGACCAGCTTTGAGCCAACAGCATCAAGCATCAAGGGAGAGGCTACCGGCGACAAAAAAACCGAGAAAATTGAGCAATTTGATACCTACCAGAAAATGCTCGGCAAGAAAGACCGGGAAACATTTGAGAAGGAAGTCAAAAAGCAATTCATAGAAGAACCCGCCAACATGCAACTGCTGATCGTGGTTGACAAGCTGCTCACCGGGTTTGATGCTCCGAGCTGCACCTACCTGTACATAGACAAGGATATGCGCGATCACGGGTTATTCCAGGCAATATGCAGGGTTAACAGAACCGAGAAAGAGGACAAAGAGTTCGGTTACATTGTGGATTACAAGAAGCTGTTCAACAGCCTCACCTCGTCCATAAACGATTACACCTCGGGGGCCTTCGATAATTATGACAAGGAAGATGTAAAAGGCCTGCTGGTTGACCGGCTATCACGACTGCGGGAGTGCCTGGATGACGCGCTGGAAACCGTTTACGAGCTCACAAAAGAGGTTGAGCCACCGAGGCAGATTGAACAATACATCAAATACTTCTGTGGCAACACGTCTGACAAAAATGCCCTGAAAGAGAATGAAGAAAAGCGTCTGACCTTCTACAAGGCAGTGGTATCGCTTATCAGGGCATACAACAACATCGTCCCTGAAATGCAGGAGGCAGGGTACAGCGCAGCCGATGCAGACCGGATCAAAACCACGGTAGATAACTATGTGGAGCACCGCAACGCCATCAAAATTGCCAGTGACGAGTACATAGACCTGAAAAAATACGAGCCCGACATGCGGCAGTTGCTGGATATGTATCTCAGTGCTGAACCGGGCAGAACCATATCGAATCTGGGTGATGCCACCCTGCTGCAGATCATCGTGGAACAGGGTATCGGCGCCGCTACCGACAAACTGCCGAACATCATCAAACGAAGTCGGGAGGCGGTAGCCGAAACGCTGGAAGCCAACATGCGAAAAGTCATCACACAGGAAATGCCCATCAATCCTGTGTTTTACGAGCGGATGAGCGTACTGCTGCAGGAACTGATCCAGCAGCGCAAAAACGGGGCGGTCAGCTACGAGCAGTTCCTGAAACAAATAGAAGAGTTGGCCCGGAACGTACATCCGGCAAACAAGGCAAATCAATACCCGCCGAGCATCAACACACCTGCCAAACAGGCCATTTACGAGATACTGGAAGACGAAAATCTGGCGCTCGCGATGGAATCGGACGTAACAGGCAACATCGAGGAAAACTGGATTGGCAATACCCTGAAGGAGCGGAAAGTCAGGCATGCAATCAGTCGGCACGTGAGTGATCCGGAGTTGGTCAGCACCATCATGGAAGTAATCAAAAACCAGAAGGAATATCAGTCATGGTAGTTGCGGGCATCGAGATAGAATTGATACAGAAAGACATCAAAAACCTGCATCTGGCGGTATATCCACCGGATGGCAGGGTTCGTCTGGCAGCTCCGAGGGATGTAAACATCAAAACACTGGAGCTGTACGTGATATCCAAACTGTCCTGGATAAGAAGGCAGCAGCGCAAGTTTGCGGGTATAAACCGGCAATCGCCGAGGCAGTACGTCAACAGAGAGTCGCACTATCTGTTTGGCAAGCGCTATCTGCTGCGGGTGCATGAAACAGATCACCCGTACAGTTCTCCCCGTGTGATCTGTAACACAAAGCAATATATAGACCTGTACGTCAGTGAGGGCCTGACCGATACAAGGAAAGCAGAGATCATGAAAGCCTGGTACAGAGAGCAGCTCAGGGCAATCCTGGAAGAACTGGTACCCAAATGGGAGTTACGGCTGGGAGTGAAAGCCGGGAGAGTAAGAGTTCAGACGATGAAGACCAAATGGGGTTCGTGCAATACCGACAGCAAGAACATACTATTCAATCTGGAGCTCGCCCGGAAGCCGTTTGAATGTATAGAGTATGTGGTAGTGCACGAGCTGCTGCATCTGATAGAGCGCAAGCACAGCGACCTGTTCAGGGCTTACCTGGACAAG
>CAIYFY010000191.1 GCA_903925535.1 uncultured Bacteroidota bacterium
ACCTATTTCCCCTTCATGATGGGCATCAACGAGCAGGATTACGCCTGGATGGATGAAGGCTGGGCCGCTTTTTTTGACGTGCTTATTTCTGATTCACTCTCCAACCACCAGCTCGGACGACCCAGACCCTACTCGGCGGTAGCAGGTACAGAAGATGATGTGCCTCCCATGGTGCGCTCCAGAAACCTCGGCACCGCCTATCGCAACGCGGCTTACCAAAGGCCCCAGAATGCCTATTTCACCCTGCTCGACCACCTCGGTTATGAGAAATTCCACCGCTGTATGACAACTTATATGGATCGCTGGAAAGGAAAACACCCGGCGCCTTTCGACTTCTTCCAGACCTGGAACGAAGTGTCCGGCGAAAATCTCGACTGGTTCTGGCGCGCCTGGTTCTTCGACTGGGGATACCCCGATCTGGCACTGCAGGGTGTTGTGCGCGATGAGGCCGCCAATTGCCAGGTGGTCGTAATCGGCAGAAACGGGAATATTCCGACGCCTGTACAGCTAAAGGTGGAGTATGCCGATGGCACAGGCGATACCTTCCACTACACGGCGGGTGTCTGGAAAGATGGCAAACAAAACCTGAAAATACGCGTTCCGCAAGGAAAATCGGTCAAAAAAGCCACACTCGGAGCTGCAACCATACCCGACGTGACACCCGCCGACAATACCTGGGAAGCTGGCAGATAATCATCCTCACACCTTCAATTTACTCCCTATGCAAAACAAAGGCATTACACTGGCACTGTACGGTGTCCTCTTCATAATCCTGTTCTCCTCAGTCTATCTCTACTGTCAGAAACGAAAAGAGCAGATTGATCTGGAGCAAGACAGAATAGAAGTGGACAACGAAATCAATAAAACGTACCGCACCGATATCGGAGCAGGTGCCTCGACAGCAGGTGGCTCCTCTTTCTCCGAAAACAGTGCCGATACCGAAAAGCCGGAAGTCGCCGCGAAGGAAACCCGGCCAGCCACACAGCCGGCAGAGAAACCGGTGACCGCTGTCAAACCGGCACCCCCGGCTTCGACAACCCCGGCAAAAACAGACGCGCCAAAGACAGACACCCCCAAACCGGCAACAGCGCCCAAACCGGCGCCCGCCGCAGCAAAAAAATGGGTGGTGCGAGCCGGTACCTTCCTGTACGTGGAGGGCGCACGCGAGCGCCTGGAAGAGGTCATCAACGCAGGATTTCCGGACGCAGAGATTGCCAAGACCAAAGATGGCAAGTTTACTGTAATGGTCTCCAGAACCAGCGACAAGGCCGCAGCACAGCGCACCGTTGAAAAACTGGAAGACAAAGGCGTGGAAGCGGCCGTATTCACCCAGTAAATATCCTTCTCATGCCCCTGTCTGTTCTGAATGTTGATCTGGCCGATGTGTTCGCCAAACCCGATCGCGACAGCGAATTGCTCACCACACTCGCCTGGGGCGATGCCGTGGAAGTGGAGGAGGTAACTACCGGCTACGTGCGCATCAGCACAGTCAGGTTTGAAAAAAAGCCCGACGGAAGTATTGTGCCGGCTCCGGCAGACGGCTATATCTGTCCGCCAAAATCATCGGGCATCAAAACCAGGGATCTGTTCATTCCACGCGCACAGAACAGGGTACTCAAGGTCAACTTTGTGGACGTTCAGCAAGGCGATGGTTCGGTCATCGAGAGCCCCGACGGGAAAATCATTCTGGTGGATGGCGGCGACAATCAGCTGTTTGCACGATACCTGGCAGCACGTTTCCGGGGAAGCAGCGAGGCCCGACCGCAACCCGTTGACTGTATCCTCGTCACACACGGAGACGCCGACCACTTCAGCGGACTGACAGAAATCTACAAGTCGGAGACCCACGCAGACCCGCTGAAACGACTGTTCATCGCTCCCGAACGCGTATATCACAACGGACTGGTCAAGCGCCCCTCTTCCATCAACGGAAAATCGGTGCCAGAGAAAGATATGCTGGGGCCCACCGTCAAATCAGGGAAAGACACCATCGTAACCGGTCTGGCAGAAAACCTGCTCGAAGTGCCCGACAAGGAAATGAACAAAAATTTCCTGGCCTGGAAAAAAGCCCTCACGGCCTGGAACAAACGAAAACCCGTGCAGTTCCGGCGACTTTCCTTCGGCGACGACCAGGCCTTCGATTTTTTTAATACGGACAGTCTGAAGATATCCGTACTCGGACCTTTTATCACAGAAAAAGGAAACATCAGGGGACTGAAATTTCTCGGAGCGCCGCCCAAAGGTCCGAGAACCGGGCACGAGTCCATGAGTACCGACACTTCTTCCTTCAAGGGCTTGTCGGCCTCACATACCATCAACGGACAATCGGTGGTATTTCAGCTGAAATACGGCGCCTGCAGATACCTGTTCACCGGCGACCTCAACGATGAGGCCAGTCGCGCCCTTGCCTCCAGGCACATCAGCGGCGAAATCAGCCTCGAATCAGAAATCTTCAAGGTTCCCCACCACGGTTCAGCCGACTTCTCCGGTGCCTTTCTGAAATGTGCGGCACCGATAGCAAGCATCGTGTCGAGTGGCGACGAATCGGCCAGAAAAGAGTATATCCACCCCCGGGCCAGTCTCATGGGCGCACTGGGCAGGCACGCACGCGTGGAAGAGCCACTCATATTTGTCACAGAACTGGCGGCATTCTTCAACGTGGAAGGCTGGGCCAGACTCACAGATACAACAGAGGACAAAGAACGGGGGCCGTTCTTCGCATTCAGCCGCATAGCCTATGGCATTGTAAAAACCCGCACAGACGGAAAGCGACTGCTTGTTTACTGCGACAGCGGCAAGGCAGACCTCAAGGAAGCATACTGCTACACACTGGAAGAAGGGAAAGTCCCGGAACCTGTATCGGTAAGAAAAGTGTAGTCCGGACAAATTAATAACTGTACATTTCAATCAAAATTCGAGCGTGGCTGCGAACATAGAAATATCGGGCATTTCAAAAAAATTCGGTACCGTCAGGGCACTCGACAATGTCTCTTTCAATATACATCCGGGCGAAATCTTCGGACTGATTGGCCCTGATGGCGCGGGCAAAACCACGCTATTCAGGATACTGGCAACACTCCTGCTGCCCGACGCCGGAACAGCCCGTGTTGCCGGACTCGACATCGTGAACGATTACCGCACCCTCCGCCTGAAGCTGGGCTACATGCCGGGCAAATTTTCCCTCTACCAGGATCTCACTGTCGAAGAAAATCTGCAGTTTTTCGCATCGGTTTTCGGAACCACCATTCAGGAAAACTACGATCTGGTGGCTCCGATCTATTCACAGATTGAACCCTTTAAAAAACGCAGGGCAGGTGCCCTTTCGGGGGGAATGAAACAGAAGCTGGCACTCAGCTGCGCCCTCATTCACCGACCCGAGGTACTGCTGCTCGATGAACCCGGCACCGGCGTTGATCCCGTATCGCGACAGGAATTCTGGGAAATGCTGGGGACTCTGCGAAAGGAGGGGATTACCATGCTTGTGAGCACACCCAACATGGATGAAGCTGCACTCTGCGACCGGGTGGCACTCCTTCAGGAGGGCCGGATAATGGCCGTTGACACCCCGGAAGGTGTCGTAAGTGCGTTCAGATACCCGCTCTGGGCAGTTCGTTCAGCCGAAATGCACCGCCTGATTGAAGATCTCCGACAATTTGAAGGAGCTGCCGACTGCTATGCCTTCGGCTCTTTCGCCCGACTGAAACTCTACCCCGGAAACGATGAGTCAGGCACGGAAACACGCATCCGGACCTACCTGGACCAGAAAGGGCACCGGCAGACAGAACTGCTGCCGGCCCGGGCCACCATAGAAGACTGTTTTATCGAATACATGAAACAATAATGGCAGCAGTAATCACCACCGACAGGCTAACCCGGAAGTTCGGCAGCTTCACCGCCGTGAACGAGATTTCATTCGAGGTCATGCAGGGTGAAATTTTCGGTTTCCTCGGCGCAAACGGCGCCGGGAAAACCACAGCCCTGCGCATGCTGACAGGCCTGCTCACTCCATCCTCCGGAGCAGCCACCGTGGCGGGATTCGACGTTTGGAGACATCCCGAAATGGTCAAGAAACGCATAGGCTACATGAGCCAGAAGTTCAGTCTGTACGAAGAATTGTCCATTCGGGAAAACATACGCCTTTTCGGCGGCATTTACGGGCTTTCGAGATCGGCCATACGCACCAAAACCGACGATCTGCTCCGGAAACTGGACATTACCGGAGAAGCCGACAAGCTCGTCGGCTCGCTACCGCTGGGCTGGAAGCAAAAACTGGCCTTCTCGGCAGCCCTGATTCACGAACCCCGCGTGGTATTTCTGGACGAGCCCACCTCGGGCGTTGATCCGCTCACGCGCAGGCAATTCTGGGAACTCATATACCAGGCCGCAGCCGACGGCGTGACACTCATGGTCACCACACACTTCATGGAAGAGGCCGAATACTGCGACCGGCTCAGTATGATGGTGGATGGCCGCATTGAAGCGCTCGATACACCAGCACAACTGAAAAAACAGTACAATGCAACCAATATGGACGAAGTATTCAGGGCTATAGCCAGAAAAAACTGAACCATTCATACGCTGTAACCAACCATCCTTAACTTTATCGCCGGAAAAACCTCTGATATGCAGATTCGTACCGCAACCGCCGCCGACATGCCCGCCGTTCACGCACTGGTATATGAACTGGCAGTCTATGAACGAGAACCGGAAGCCGTAAAAACCACCCCCGAAGAATACCTGCACGACTTCCTCGCGAAGCGATTTGAATGTATTGTGGCGGAAGAAAACGGAACTGTAGTGGGCATGATGCTCTTTTTCGAGGCTTACTCCACCTGGAAAGGCCGCATGCTTTACCTCGACGACTTTGTGGTGAATGAAGCCTGGCGCGGAAAGGGCGTGGGACAACTGCTTTTCAACCGTTTTATAGAGGAAGGCAGGCACCGGGACTGCAGGCTGGTGAAATGGCAGGTACTCGACTGGAACGAGCCCGCAGTGAATTTTTACGAAAAAAACGACTGTATTATAGAGAAAGGCTGGTGGAATGTCAAAGCCATTCTCCGCCATGATGAATAAATTCGGCTTATCTTGCGCCGTTAATGCAAGGCCCGGGTATTTCACCTGTACAGACTGGCTAAACCAATTCAGACACATGACCTCTCGCACTCTCCTCATTTTCGCTCTGCTGCTGTCGGCAGCCCCGGTGTTTTCACAGCGTCCTGTACCCGCAAAAGCGCAATCCGGAAGTATCCTCATTACCGGCGCCACAGCACATCTGGGTAATGGCGAGGTGATAGCTAACAGCGCCATCAGTTTCGAGAAAGGCAAACTGACGATGGTAGCCGACGCAACCACCGTGCGCCTCGACCGCACAAAATACTCCAAAGTCATAGACGCCACCGGCAAACACGTGTACCCGGGGTTCATTGCGCTGGGAACCCGGCTCGGACTGGTCGAAATTGACGCCGCACGCGCCACTGTTGACTTTTCCGATGTGGGCGCTTTCAATCCCAATCTCAGAACACTCGTAGCATACAATACGGATTCCGATGTACTGCCCACCGTGCGCTCCAACGGCATTCTGATGACGCAACCGGCTCCCGAAGGAGGCACCATTTCCGGAACCTCCTCAGTCATGCAACTCGACGCCTGGAACTGGGAGGACGCCGCCTACAAGGCAGATGATGCCATCTGGCTGAACTGGCCGTCGGCACGCTCGGGAAGTGGCAAAAACGAACAGTACGACAAGGAAGTACAAGACATACGCCGGTTCTTCGACGAAGCGAAGGCTTATGTAAAACAGTCCAGCCCGGAAACGAAAAATCTCAAATTTGAGTCCATGAAGGGTCTTTTCGACAAGAAACAGTCGCTCTTCATCCGGACAGGCAGCGTGCGCACCATACAGGACGCGGTGCTCTTTGCTGAAAGTGCAGGTATCAGTCCGGTGATCGTAGGCGGAGAAGAAAGCTGGAGAATAACCGACTTCCTGAAATCTCACAACACGCCGGTCGTGCTGTTCCCGCCTCAAAGTCTGCCGCGCCGCGACGACGACGATGTGGACCAGGCATACAAAACCGGTGTACAACTGAACGATGCTGGTGTTCTGTTCACCGTAACGGGCATCGGCGGATGGCGACAGCGGAATCTGCCATTTCAGGCAGGCCAGATGTGTGCCTACGGACTCCCCAGAGAAACTGCAGTGAGCTCTGTCACCCTGAACGCCGCCAGAATTCTGGGTATTGACAAGACATGCGGCTCCCTGGAAATCGGAAAAGATGCCACCCTGTTCATCAGTGAAGGCGATGCACTCGATATGCTGACCTGTGTGGTTACGCAGGCCTTCATCCAGGGCCGCGAGATTAATCTCGACAACAAACACAAGCAGCTGGCGCGCCGGTTCTCGGAGAAGTACTGACAATTACGCTATCACACCCCCGGCCCGGTATTTCTCTATCTCCCGGTGCATCACCCGAAACCAGAGCGGCGGTATCAGGGCCAGCAACATCATGCCCGGATATCCTGTTGGCATCTGTGGACTGTCGTCGAAGTGGCGCAGCACCTGATATTTCCTGCT
>CAIYFY010000192.1 GCA_903925535.1 uncultured Bacteroidota bacterium
AACTTTTGGGTGCGACGCTTTGAACGTAGAGAAACTTTCATGCAAACGAGAAGTATTAAACAGTAAAACAGTAAAAACCTTTCATGAAAACGTATAATGCGTAAGCGACTGAGAATCAACAAATTGCGTCGTTTTTAACTAAAAAATTGGCAATTTCTGAGTCCTTTTTCGCTTCACATCTCGGCAAAGGTACTAAAAGGGCGCTTTTCTGTGAAACGAAATGCAAGATTTTCTGAAAAAAAATCTTGTTCGCTTAACATCTGAAGTCATCTCTCCCGTGATGAACCTTTAACCCACACCTCTACCTATCAAATATCATTCCAAAAACATATCCTGCAGACATGTTTTCAAAAAAAAAATCCGCGCAGGGTTTCCCGGCGCGGATCAGTTTTTGTGTTTGTTGCTGTTTTAGAATCCTATCTGCTGAAGCGGGCGGCAAATACCTTGCCTCCGGCCTGTATTCTGGCTATATATATTCCGGGTGTCAACAGTTCGATTGACACCTTGCTTTCGGAACCCAGTTTTTCTGTCAGGATGACCCGGCCCTGAAGGTCGTAGATGACGACCTGACCGGAAGTTGATTCCAGCAGCCTGATATCCAGTTGTGCAGGTAGTGCCTTGAAGACAAGCCACCCGGGGTTGGGATCATCCGGATCACCGGCAGCAGAAACGGACCGCAATACTACCGACTTGTTTGACACAAGCACGTTGTCGCCACTGTTGTTGCCATTGCCGTTGGCACAGAGTGACACGAAATAAAAGGTACACTTGTCCTCGGCAGCAGTAGCCGGTGCCTTCCAGGTGAACGTCCATCCGGTGCTCCCGCCGGAGAGTGTTTTGGCCGACGACTGGCGGATATACTTGCGGCCTGTCGAGTTGCTTGTTCCGATGGATGTTCCGGTTCCGTTGGTCAGCGTTCCGGAGTACGCATTGGCTCCGTCGAGGCAGGTTAACTGAAATCCGGCTCTGACGGCGTTGCTCGTATTGGTTAGCGTAACGGTATAGGACTGATTGGCAGTCACCGTGTCAGGGATGCCAGTTATGGCAACAGTTCCCGTGAAGGCTCCGCCAGCATGGCAGCCCGAAGCGCCGCAGGTGGTTTCACCCGGTGCTCCGGTTCGGGCAACAGGCGGGTTGTTGGGATCACGGTGATTGGTCAGTAAAAACCAGCAACCCAGCAAGAGGGTGGAAATGTGTAGTGGTGTTAATCTCATGACGATACAGTTTCTCAGACGGAATCAGTCTGACAATCAGTTAATACGTCCGAACACCGTTTCAGGTTGCCGAAAAGATGCTAATGAAAAGTTAAGCCGCAATTCACGTTGCACTGAACATCCTTTCCGCATTGGCGGTAGTTGTTTTTGCAATCAGGGAGATAGGCAGCACTTTGACTTCCGACAGCATGGATGCTATCAAGGGGATGTAGGAACTTTCGTTTCTCTTCCCTCTGTGCGGCACCGGAGGAAGATACGGTGCATCGGTTTCGAGTACAAGGTAATCCAGCGGAATTTCCCGCAGTACGGATGGCAGTTCAGACTTCGGATAAGTCAGGGTACCACCGATACCAAGCATGAAACCCAGGTCTGTCATTTCACGGGCTTCCTCGAGCGTTCCGGAGAAACAGTGAAATATTCCGCGCAATCGTCCGTCCTGGCCATTCTTCACCAGATCAAGACATTCGCGGTTGCTTTCGCGGGAGTGTATAACAAGCGGGCGCCCGAGATCTTTGGCCCACTCTATCTGCCGGCTGAACGCCAGCTTCTGTATGTCGAGGGTGGACTTGTCCCAATACAAATCTATTCCTGTTTCTCCGATACCTGCCCAGACTCTTTCTCCGAGATTTTTTTCCACCAGTGCCAGTTCTTTCTCATACGTATCGGGCTGAACCGAGCACGGGTGCAAACCCATCATGGCCATACAGTTGTCGGGGAAGGAAGCTTCAAGCTCAAGCATGGCCTGTACAGATTCTGCATCAATATTTGGCAGATACATTTTGACCACGCCGGCACTGACAGCCCTCGCTATCATCTCGTGTCTGTCGGTACTGAATTTGGCGGAGTACAGGTGTGCGTGTGTATCTATATAGGTGTGCATGAGAACGTCGGTGTTTCCCGGGTTTTTATGGCTGTTGCGCCCGGGCGCTGCAAAAGTACGCAACAGGAACACATTCAATTCCGTCAATCTCTTTACATTTGACCTGTATGATTGCAAACAGTATTCTGACAGGTTTTTTCAAACTCGACGGCGGCGCCATGTTCGGTGTGGTGCCTCGCCGCATGTGGTCGAAACTGTGTCTGCCCGACACCAATAATATGATACCACTTGCCATGCGGGCGCTGCTCGTACGCGATGGCAAGCGGACAGTACTGATTGATACCGGCATCGGAAACAAACAGGACGACAAGTTTCGCGCGCACTTTGAGCCTTACGGTGATGATACTCTTTTCGGATCATTACAGGCGCTGGGAGTCAGCCGTGAAGCAGTTACTGATGTATTGCTTACGCACCTGCACTTTGATCACTGCGGAGGTGCTCTATGGAGAAACGATCCCGGCGGCATTCCGGAGCCTTCCTTTCCGAATGCGGTTTACTGGACAAACGAGCAGCATTTCCGGTGGGCAATGAATCCGAATGAAAGAGAGAAAGCCTCATTTCTCAAAGAAAACTTTGAACCGTTGTACGCAGGTGGGAGGATGGCTTTCATCCCGGTAAAACAGGGGGTGGAATTTATCCCCGGAATCAATATCCGGTTTACGTACGGCCATACCGAGGCTATGATGGTTCCATACGTCCAGATCGGCGATTACACCATAATATATAGTGCAGACACCATACCCACCCGCTGGCACATCAATCTGCCCTATATAATGGCCTATGACGTACGTCCGCTGATGTCGCTCCGCGAAAAAACAAGGTTGCTGCAGGATGCCGCAAAACCCGGGCACCTGCTCTTTTTTGAACACGATCCGGAAGTGGAGTGCGCCCGTGTGGGTGCTGATGAAAAAGGCAGAGCGACAGCTTTGGCGACCGGCAGCCTGAACAACCTGCTGCTTGTCTGAAAACTGTGCAATTACATTACTTTTGCAGAAAAATAATATGAAAAAGACAACCGCTATTGTAGTGATGACCGCTCTGTTATCGGGCGGCTGTGTACGACAGAAATTATACAGAACCGAGGTAGAGGCACGTTCAGGTGCCGAATCAAGAGAGAAGGTTCTGAATGAGGAACTGACGTTCCGAAAAAAAGAGGCTGGCGATCTGATTCGAAAGATAGGCGATCTGAACAAGACGGTTGGAAGTCAGGAAGAGCAAATCAGACAACTGCAAACGGAACTGATTGCCCGTACCCAGTCAATGGGAGCATCCTCCACTAAACTGTCTTCTGAAAATACGCTCCTCTCGAAGCAACTGGCAGAGGTGAACGAAATACTGGAACAGAAAAACAGTGAGCTTGAGATGGTCCGGCAGGTACAACTCAAGCAGGAATCCATTCTCAGAGATCATAAAACCACCCTTGAAAGAGCCTTTCAGCCGTATAAAGATGCCATAAAGATTTCACGAAACAGCATATCCGTCACGCTCACGCTGCCCGACAAACTGATTTTCGATCAGGGTGGTGTGATCGTGAGCGAAGGCGGTCGTGCTTTACTGACTATTGTTTCCGAGTATCTGGCCGCTTTCCCGGGTATTGACGCCAGTATCATCTCGCATACCGACAACGTGCTTCCTCCCAAAGAAAAAACATTCAAAGACACCTGGGACTGGAGTATCGCGAGGGCATCTGGTATCGTTCGGATATTAACCAGGGAACTCAATGTGACTGCCAATCAGCTCACTGCTGTGGGTCGCGGCGAGTTTTATCCAGCGGCATCCAATGAAACACCGGAGGGGCGCTCCGCCAATCGCCGCACAGAAATCGTTTTTTATCCTGTTCTTCCGGTGATACCGGCTGCAGATGAATAACTCCTGAACACCACCATCTGCCCGTAATGCAAACAGGCGTACTGCCAAAGCTTACTCGCCCAGCGCCTCTCCGATTGCATTAAGCGCAGAGACAGTGAGAAATATCATTAATCCGGGAAAAATAGTAACCCACCACGTGTCCAGCGGATTGGCAGCACTGTTTTCGTTGATGAACAGACTGCCCCAGGAAACGCCTCTGAAGGCCGCTCCTCCAAACCCGAGGAATGAAAGATATGCCTCCAGCAATACTGCACTTGCAGCGCCAAAAGCAAATGCGATGTACACGGGTCGCATGGCATTGGGCAGTGCATGCCTGGTCAGTACACGCAAGGGCGACAGCCCCAGTCCGCGCGCAGCCGTAACATAGTCGAGCGCACGCACGCGGAGGAGTTCTGCACGCACAAATTTTGCCACGCCGGTCCAGCTGAATACGCCAATCAAAGCTGTCATGAGCCATACCGAGCCATCAGACAGGCCGCGAATCGCCACGGCAAGTACCACCAGAACGATCAGGCGGGGAATTGACGAGAAGACCTCTGCGGTGCGCATAACCAGCATATCCACCGGCAAGGCCGTTTCAACGGAAAACCATTTGAGCCGCGACAACCACCTGCCTGAAGCGAAAAACAACAGCATTACTCCGAAAAATACGGCTACACTGCGAAGAATACCACCCGGTGTGCCATTCCACTGATGTACTGTCACGGTATAAAACCACGCAAATGGCAATCCGCACAAACAAAGCAGCCAGACACCGCGCCTCACAAAAAGACTGTCATCACCCCAAAAACCGGCGAGTGTGCCGAGGAGTAATCCTATTAAAAGTGCCGCCACCATCGCCAGAGAGCCGGTGAGCAGTGCTATTCTTGCCCCGCTGATAATTGTTGCTGCGACGTCTCGCCCCTCGGCATCGGTTCCGAGCCAGTGAACGAACTTCTGCGAGGACAGTCCCGGATGAGATTTTCCGGGATATCCAAACCTGAGCTGGTTTCTTGATGAAAATTCGCCGGGAGAGAATGGTACGGGGGCATAAACAGGCGGCTCGTCAAAATTGGATGGGTTCTTCCATGCCTCAAACTGATCGGACATAAGTTGAATATCCCGGAGAGGCTTTTCACTGAAGGGTCTGTCGGGATTGGTCAGCATGCTTCTGAGGCCGGGGAAGTAGGTCACACCGTCAATCCGACAGCAGAGGGGGCGTCCGTTTGCCAGAAGATCGCGGAAAACGGCCAGAAAAAGCAGTGCGCCGAGTATCCAGAAAACCGGACGGGGAATTTTGACGGACATAGCAGAACTCAGAGGTTTGTAATCAGGCTGTAGCGATCGGTCAGGCTGGCAATATCTTCCGGATTGGTGCAGAAGCCGAGCATGAACCCTCCCCCGCCGGCTCCGCATATTTTCAGGGTGTATTTCCCGGTGTCCAGGCCATACTCCCACACTTCCTGCATATTGGCGGGAACCATCGGAGTAAAATACTCCAGCTGAAGCCTGGAAACTTCATTCAGACTGTTGAAAAAAGGCCGGTATTCTGCGGAAAGCCACGCTTGAACTGTCTGCTCGTGTGCCTGCATGTAATCGCCCAGAACAGGCTCCAGCAAACCGCCGGTGCGGCTATGCTCCAGAAACCAGTTAACCAGCGGTCCAGTCTGGCGGGGCAATCCGGTATCGAGCAGGAACATGTACGGCTTATCGTTCCAGGCAGTCTGATTTGCCATAAATACATCCGATTTGTTGCGAATCAGCAGCGGCTTGTCGAGATAGCTGGTAAGCGGGTCAATACCGGAACTGGAACCGTGAAAGAAACTCTCCATCGCAGAAAAAACCGACTTGAGCGCAGAAAGATCATCCGTTTTAATGCTGCAGTAGCGGTCATAAACAGCGGCACAAAGCGCGCCGGAAGAACCCAGGCCATAGCCGACCGGAATATCTGACTGTAACGACAGGCCGTTTTCCAGTTCGGAGGCGAACTGGCCGGCATCAAGGTCGGTGATATCCCGGAGGTAAGTACTGTTTGCAAAAAGGCGCAGTTTCGCCATGATATCTGCCGGAAGGGGATTTCCTTCCGGTTGCCAGAAAGCAGAAAATCTGCGCAGGGGGACTGCCAGCGCGGAAGCACCCAGCAGCAGGACATGTTCACCAAAGAGCAGTAATTTGGACGGATAGGTTCGCATAGTGCAAAAGTGCGAAAAAATTAACCTCTTGTCGGTATTATGAAAACTGAAGTACCAACTTTCGTTACCTTCGCAGCAAAATTCGTGCTGATATTCAGCATCCACCACACTTTTCATTCAGTTAAACATAGAAAAATATGCACCCTGATCGCTTTGAACGCAGGCATATCGGACCCGGTCCGGCTGAAACCAAGGAAATGCTCGACTATCTGGGCGTAAACAGCCTGGATGAATTGATTGAACAGACGGTTCCGGACACCATACGGCTGAAAAAACCAATGAGTTTCACCGGCTTTGATGGTGCACTCGGCGAATTTGAGTACCTCGGTCACCTGAGAGAGATTGCTGCCAGAAACCGTGTGATGCGCAATTTTATTGGTATGGGCTACTATGGTACCATTACGCCCTCGGTAATTGCACGAAACGTTTTCCACAATCCGGGCTGGTACACACAGTACACACCCTATCAGGCAGAGATAGCCCAGGGGCGCCTGGAGAGTCTGCTCAATTACCAGACCATGATTACCGATCTGACGGGACTGCCCATCTCCAATGCGAGCCTGCTGGATGAGGGAACCGCTGCGTCGGAGGCCATGAATATGTTCTATCAGGAGAAGAACAAACGTGCCAAAGCAGGAGAAGAAGCCAATGAGTTCTTCGTATCGGACAAAGTTTATCCGCAAACGATAGATATTCTGAGAACCAGGGCTGTTCCGCACGGCATCAAACTGGTGATTGGCGACTGGAGAACAGCCCGGTTTACCGACAAAACCTTTGGTGTTCTGCTACAGTATCCTGATTCGGAGGGTTGCATCAGTGATTACCGTCCGTTTGTTGAGAAAGCAAAGGCGCACGGTATTTTCGTCTGTGTGGCAGCCGATATCCTGTCGCTGGCACTGCTCACTCCTCCCGGCGAGTGGGGAGCTGATGTAGCTGTTGGCAACACCCAGCGCTTCGGCGTTCCGATGGGATATGGCGGTCCGCACGCAGCCTATTTTGCCTGCTCTGAAGACTTCAAAAGGCAGATACCGGGTCGTATCATAGGTGTTTCCGTGGACAAGCACGGGCATCGGGCGCTGCGTATGGCGCTTCAGACCCGCGAACAGCATATCCGCCGGGAGAAAGCGACCTCCAACATCTGTACTGCGCAGGCACTGCTGGCCAACATGGCAGCCATGTACGCCGTTTATCACGGTCCTGACGGTATCCGGGGGATTGCCGTACACGTGCACGAGCACGCGTCTGCGATGGCAGGTATATTGTCTGGCGGTGGATACAAGGTGGCACACACGCAGTTTTTTGATACCGTACGTATCGAGGCTGACAGCCGCAAAATCGGCGAGATACGCTCCAGGGCTGAAGCTGCCGGTTACAACTTCTTCTACGATAATACAGGCATACAGATTTCTTTTGATGAAACAGCCAGCGGCCGCGATCTGGCGGCAATTGCAGGTGTTTTCGGAGTTCCGTCTGTTTCCGGCAGTCAGGAAAACAGGATACCGGCCTCGCTGCGCAGGGAAAGTGCATACCTGTCGCATCAGGTGTTCAATATTTATCACACGGAGAGCGATATGATGCGCTATATCAAGCGTCTGGAGAACAAGGATTTATCGCTTATGCACTCCATGATTACGCTGGGATCGTGCACGATGAAACTGAATGCCGCTACCGAGATGATGCCGGTGAGCTGGGATGAGTGGGCCAATATGCACCCGTTCATGCCCGCTGAATATGCGCAGGGATACGCGCAGATTATATCGGAACTGGAAAAATATCTGTGTGATGTGACCGGATTTGATGCCTGTTCCCTGCAGCCCAATTCGGGCGCACAGGGCGAATACGCAGGCCTGATGGTTATTCGCGCCTATCACCAGGCAACGGGTGGAGCACACAGGAATATTTCACTTATCCCGTCGTCTGCACATGGTACCAATCCGGCATCGGCAGTTATGGCCGGTATGGAGGTGGTGGTAGTGGCCTGCGACGAGCGCGGCAATATTGATGTAGCCGACCTCAAAGCGAAAGCTGAACAGTATTCCGACCGCTTGTCGTGCCTGATGGTCACCTACCCGAGTACACACGGTGTATTTGAGACCTCTATCAGGGAAATTTGTGATATTATTCACCAGCATGGTGGCAAAGTTTACATGGACGGCGCCAATATGAATGCGCAGGTTGGACTGACCAGTCCGGCTGCCATCGGTGCGGATGTCTGCCACCTGAACCTGCACAAAACCTTTGCCATTCCGCACGGTGGCGGTGGTCCGGGTATGGGTCCTATTTGCTGCAACAACAGCCTGGCACCCTATCTCCCCGGCCATATTTTTGCCAAAATGGGCGGTGAACAGGGCACAACCGCTGTGAGTGCCGCGCCATGGGGCAGCGCCAGCATACTGCTCATTTCCTATGCCTACATCAAAATGCTGGGGGCCGAGGGCGTGACGAATGCGACAAAATATGCCATTCTGAATGCCAATTACATGAAAGCGCGTCTGGAAGGTGCCTATCAGATACTGTACACCGGAGAAAACGGCCGTTGTGCCCACGAGATGATCGTGGACATGCGTCCGTTCAAGTCGCTCGCAGGTGCCGAGGATATTGCAAAGCGCCTGATGGACTACGGATTCCACGCTCCTACCCTCTCTTTCCCGGTAGCCGGTACCATTATGATTGAGCCTACTGAAAGTGAGAGCAAGGCCGAACTTGACCGCTTCTGCGACGCCCTGCTGTCTATCCGGAAGGAGCTGGATGAAATTGCCAGCGGAGATTACTCGCACGACGACAATGTGCTCCACAACGCGCCACATACCGTGGAGGAAACCACTTCAGACAACTGGTCGCACCCGTACTCGCGCGAGAAGGCAGCCTTCCCGCTGCCCTATTTGCGCCAGGGCTGGAAGTTCTGGGCAACGGTAGGCCGTATTGACCAGGCCTACGGCGACAGAAATCTGGTATGCACTTGTCCGCCAATGGAAGAATACGCCTGAGAAAGGGTGAAGGGTACAAGGGTGAGGGGTTTACCTGCAGCATACTTTCCCGTATGTACGCCCGTGTGACCTGAAGGGATAACCATTATTCCTGCATTCGGTGTTCGGTGTTCGGTGTTCAACATTCCTCTGATCAGGAATCTGGAATACTAAACACCGAACATCGGGCACCCGCACCCTTCCCAACCATACCCCGTACCCTTAACCCCGTACCCTTCAAAAATGCTGCTGACTCCCGCCCTGCCATTTCCCGACCCATTTCCCAAGGGGGCTGTCATTCTCATTGACAAGCCGCTGGGCTGGACGTCGTTCGATGTAGTGAACAAAGTGCGCTATCTTCTGGCTAACAAGCTGGGAATCAAGTATATGAAGTTAAAGGTCGGGCATGCGGGCACGCTTGATCCGCTGGCAACAGGCCTGCTTGTGTTGTGTGTGGGAGAAATGACGAAACAGATAGAGCGCATGCAGGGTATGGAGAAAGCCTACGCGGGTACCTTTACGTTTGGAGGTACTACGGCCTCATTTGATCTGGAAAAGCCGGTTAGCGGAGTATTTCCGACAGAACACCTGAATGACGAATTATTACAACGTGCACTGGAACAGTTCACCGGAGAGATTATGCAGGCCCCGCCTGTATTTTCAGCCATAAAAATTGACGGCAGGAGAGTGTACAAGGATGCCCGGACCGGCGCGGAGGTGGACATGCCCGAGCGGCCTGTATTTATAAAATCCTTCAGTGCGGGGAGTATCAGGACCGTGGCCCGGGAGGACTGTGAACGGGAAATCAGTATTATCAGCAAAAAAGGGGCTTCTATTTATATGCACCCGGATTATCGGGACGGTCTTCAGACAGACTTCGAAGTAGTTTGCGGGAAGGGCGTATATATACGTTCACTGGCCAATGATCTGGGTATAGCACTAGACACCGGAGCTTATCTGAGTGCACTGCGCAGAACCCGAGCATCGGGTTACGACATCACGGAAGCATGGGATATGGGGCAGTTGGCAACATGGGTAAACGGCTGATTTCCGGAGGGAGCGGCAGTTTTTTAAGAGAAAACGGTTTAGTTAAATTATTTGGCAGAATATTTGCAATCATTTGTTTTTATGAAAATTCTTTTTTTCTTTGCGTCCACATTTTTCGCATTGATAACTTTTTTCATGTGATTTTTCATTTTTCATCCCATTTTCCCTTGTATTATGAAACATTTCCTACTCGCCCTGGGAGTACTGGCTCTCGGTTTTCCTCAAACAGCAACAGCACAACTAAAGTATTTGAATTTTAATGTTAGTATGAATGGAGGGTATTCCATCCTGGCACATAAAACAGATTTCCAGACTACCCCGCTCTATAGCTTATATCAATTTGTAGCACTTTCGCATGGAGGAACTGATGATTACACCTGGGGACAATTTCAAAATACATACGAAGTAGGCGAAGCCTTTGGACAGCCTCGGCTGGGATTCAAAGGGCAGTTAACCTACCGGGATTGGCCCATTATCGTGGAGGGAGAAGCCATTTCATCGTCTTCGGCATATACAAAGGCTGCCTACGCGGTTACGGCCGGACTTGGCAGATACTTTTATTTTGCTGACAGTTCTGTTTATTTCAGTTTCCTCGGAGGTTATAAATATATGATACAGGACTTTGGATTCGGAGCACAGACATTATCCAACAGTATTGGTGATGATGAGGCGCGAAATCTGGCTGCCCAGTTTTTTGGTCCGGAGAAAGCGGTAGGCAGGCCCAGCGGCGATTTATTTGCCGTGCACGTATCTTTTGCCAAGACGCTGGACTGGTACTACCGCTGGAGCATAGGGGTTGAGGGCTACTACGAGGTGGATTTGACGGACAAACTGGTCAGGAGCACCCGAATGACGAATTACGGGGCGAATATTTTTCTTCGATACAGGATATTTGGCAGCAATTTTGAGCAATCGCGATACTATCCGAACCCGGGCGGAGGGCGCAGACACCGCTATTAACCCTCTTTTTCAGGTACTGGAAGGCTCATATCGAGCGTTTCGAGTGCATCCACCAGCGTTTTAGCTATGAAATAGTCGCGGAACCAGCGATTGTCAACCGGGCAGATGTGCCAGGGAACGCTGCTTTCATTAATGGCATACTCGTAAGCCTCCATGTATTTGTCCCACAACTTGCGTTCTTCCCAGTCGCCAGCATTGTGTTTCCAGTACTTGCTTTTGTCGTCGAGGCGCTGCTGCAGTTGAATACCCTGCTCTTCATGGGAAATATGCATATAGAACTTGAAGATCAGCGTGTCATTGTCAAATTGCAGCAGCTCCTCGAATGAGTTGATGGCAGCCATGCGCTTCTCCACCCTTTCCTGGCTAATCCAGCCGTGTACGCGCTGAATGAGTATATCTTCATAGTGACTTCGGTTGAAGATGGTAGTCATGCCTTTCAGAGGAGCCCAGCGATGTACCCGCCACAAAAAATCGTGGGCGAACTCCTCTTCAGTAGGTTTTTTGAAACTCACCAGATCAAGACCGGCAATACTGCATTCAGAAAAAACATTCCGGACAGCGCCGTCCTTGCCGCTCCCGTCCATACCCTGCAGGATAACCAGCATGGAGTATTTACCTTCCGCATACATGATATTCTGCAGCTCGCCCAGACGTTTTACAAGGCGGTCTGTTTCTTCCTTGTAGCTCTTTTTGGAGGCGCCTTCAGGCGCGGTAGTCGGGATATCGGAGAGTCTGATTTTCATAACCTGCTATTTTTAGCCCATTTTAGTGCGCTTGGTCATCCATGTCTGGAGAACAGGGACAAATCCCTGATTAATATCCGCTTCTACAAAATCAATTTTGAACTGCAGACACTTGAGGCGGAGCTGTTCGGTGAACGTTTTTACCTGCTGCGTATAGAAATCCTTGACCTGATTGGGCTGGAGTTTGACTTCTTCACCTGTTTCCATGTCAACAAAAACATAAGGCCTGTTTTCGAACTCGAAGTCAAGTTCGCGTTTCTTGTCGGTAACATGAAAAAAGATCACCTCATGTTTGGCATATCGCAGGTGTTGCAGCGCGGAGAAAACCTCTTCGGCATGTTCGGGCGACTCCATCACATCCGAGAATACCACCACCAGTGAGCGCCGGTGAATAGACTCGGCGATCTGATGCAGGCTTTCGGCAAGTCTGGTACGCCGGTTTAGCTGCGGATTTTCAATCAGTTCGGTGAGTTTTGACAGAAGAAGCCGGTAGTGGATGGTACTGGACTTGGCGGCAGACTTGAACCTGATATCCTCGTCGAAGAGCGTCAGGCCGAATGCATCGCGCTGCTTGCGCAGAATATTCATCAGCACGGCGGCGGCCTGTGCAGAGAAGCACAACTTGTTGGTGTATTTATACTTTCCCGGATCCTTTTCGTCGTAGGGATAGTACATGGTGGAAGAAGAATCAATGATAATCTGGCACCGCAGATTGGTTTCTTCCTCATATCGCTTGGTAAACAGTTTTTCAGTGCGGCCAAACACCTTCCAGTCAATATGCCGGGTGGTATCTCCGGTGTTATACAGCCGGTGCTCGGCGAATTCCACAGAAAATCCGTGAAATGGACTCCGGTGCATACCCACAATAAAGCCTTCTACTACTTGCTGGGCCAGCAGTTCGAGATTGCTGCCGAGCGAACGGACGTCCTGAGTTTCGAGAATTTGAGACATAAACTGGTTTTAACAGACTGGTGATACACTGAACACGCGCGCAAAGGTATGTTTTCAACGCTCACAAGGTTATAATTTGTACAATTCGCGCGCAGAAATGTATCAGAGGAAACAACAATGCAGCATGCATGTTTTAAGAAAACCTGTATAATTGCGGAGTGAAAGAAACCAGATTCATCGAACAGAACAAAGAGAAGTGGGCTGAGTATGAACAGCTGCTTCGCGAAGAGCGTCCGGACCCGGAACGCCTGAGTGAATTGTTTATACAAATCACGGATGACCTCTCGTACGCCCGCACATTTTACCCGAACCGTTCGGTAAGAGTATTTCTGAATTCGATGGCCAGCCGGATTTTCCAGAATATATATCGTGGAAAGTCCTTCCCGGGTTCCCGAATCATGAATTTCTGGAAAACAGAGTTGCCCCGGGCACTGTGGGAGGGCAGGATGGCGCTTCTGCTGTCATTCTCTATTTTTGCCATGGCATTTGTTATAGGGGTTGTATCTAGCATGATTGAGCCTGAGTTCGCCCGTACGATACTTGGCGATGATTATGTGACAATGACGCTCACAAATATCGAGAATGGTGATCCCATGGCGGTGTACAAGGATTCGGGACCGTTGGGGATGACTGCGGGGATTGCCGCCAACAACCTGTTTGTCGCATTCCGCACTGCAATTCTTGGAGTTCTGGCATCGCTAGGCACTGTGCTTTCACTGCTGTACAACGGTGTAATGGTTGGAGCATTCCAGTATTTTTTCATCAGCAAGGGTCTGTTCAGTGAATCATTTCTGACAATCTGGATTCATGGAACGCTTGAAATCAGTGCCATCATCGTTGCAGGAGCCTCCGGTCTGGTTGCCGGTTCCGGATTATTGTTCCCGGGTACATACCGCCGCGTTCAGGCGTTTCAGACCAGCATACGGCGAGGATTAAGAATATTCCTGGGTATTGTGCCAATACTCATCCTGGCAGCTTTTTTTGAGGGTTTTCTTACCCGTTACACAGAGACCCCGGATATCCTGCGGGGACTTTTCATTATGGCCTCTCTGATATTCGTCCTGTGGTATTTTGTTTTTCTACCCTTTTTCAAGTGGCGCAGAGGCGAGTTCAGCGAAAGTACGGGAGCGGCAGAACTTCCGGCCGACGAACAGTACATTATTCGTTTCAATACCATAAAAACACCGGGGGAGATACTGGGAGATGCCATTTCAATCATGCGCAGACATGGACGAGCAAGTCTGGGAGTTCCTTTTTTGGCAGCTGCAGCCATTGCCGTGGGACTTGTCGCACTGATTACCCCGGAAGCCGGGTTCACTCCGGGTGAATTTACAGAGAGCCGGGGCGCGTTGTCGGACATGTACCTTCTTCTCGCCAACAATGATGATATTCCCTTTCTTTTCTATTTCCAGTGCGCCGTTTACGGGCTACTGACTTTCCTCGGATTAAAAACTGTTGAGAAAGAACGGGAAGTCAGTATGGACGACAGCAGCGGATATACCGAAATAAACGGGATCCGGCAGTCACTCATATATGCCGGCATCGTTCTGTTTGCTCCGGTTACGCTGTACGCAGTAAGTATGGATAATTCCGCGGGAAGACTCTTTATGTCGGTGCTGATACTGCCCGTGATGTACCTGGTCAATGCGGTTATATTTATCGAAAGAGCATATCCGTCGAGAGCCGTGCTACGGGCACTGGGCCTGCTTCAGAAGGGGGGGAGGCTTCATAACAGGTTTCTGGGTCATAGTAACCGGAATTCTGGCTATGGTACTGCTGGGAACTCCCGTGTGGGCTACAGCTGTCAAGTTTCTGCAAACGCTCATCCCGGTGTCGGGAGAGGGATTTGACTTCGCCGGGTTTATTGCGGTCTTTTCTATTTTGTTTGTGATTTATTTGTTCATTTTTTTCTGGTCCGTCTGCGGAGCCGTGGTCTTTTACAGTTCTCGTGAAATTGAGGATGCACACTACATTCACAGAAATATCGGAAATATCGGACAATCCCGGCAGATCCGCGGATTACCAAAAGAATAAGCCATGAATACGCCTTTCAGAATCCTTCTCTTCCTTTCGCTTCAGTTGCTGACAGCAGCCCTGTGTGCACAGGAGCAAGGTGAGAAATCCGGGATAAATGAGTATGGGCGTGTAAATCAGCGAAGTATATCAGGCGAATCATGGAAGAAAGCTGCCGGAAACATTGATTACAGCGGCGACAGGCCAGGCGAGATGAATGAAAAGGGCGAAAATCAGGCCGGCGATTCTCCCTTACTCAACACGCCTGTACTGCCTGATTTTTCGTGGACAGGCACACTGGTACAGATTATAGCCGTTTTGGTGGTAGTTGCAGGTATCGGTTGGTGGATTTACAAAATAATGAGTATGCCATCCAACCGGAGAATAGCAAAAGAAGCGCCACACATTACCCCTGACAATCTGGAGTCGTACATACACGAAACCGACCTGGACAAATACTTGCGCGACGCACTCGCGCGCGGTGAGTACAACCTGGCTATCAGGGTACACTACCTGCAAATTATACGGGCACTTTCCGAGAAAAAGTACATCCTTTGGTCGAAAGAAAAGACAAACCGGGAGTACCTGAGAGAGCTGAAGAATACACGGGTTGAGGAGCCCGTAAGAAACATTACGGGCGTTTACGAGCGCATATGGTATGGAAACCGGCGGACAGAACAGGAAGATTACCTGTTACTGGCGCCCGACTTCATGGACGTACTCAGGCAGGTTTAGCGAAATACTTTTCCAGGGCCTTGTACCTGAAATCGAATATTTCCTGCACTTTTTTGTGGACAAACAGTTGCCCGGCAATCCAGCCGAAAACCCATTTCCCGATATCGTAGTGAAGGATATCCGTCATCAGTACGCCCCCTTCTACGGACTTGAAGTGATGTTCATGATGCCAGATATTATACGGCCCCATGCGTTGTTCATCCACAAAAAATGCCTTGTCGCGGATATGCGTAATTTCAGTGACCCATTTCACCGGAATATTCAGCATGGGTTTGATGCGGTAGGTAATAATCAGTCCCTCATACATTTTATCAGGCACCTCTGAAACAATCTCGAAAACGAGGTCATCGGGGGTTACCAAATTCAGGTTTTTGGGGGTGGCAAAAAAGTCCCAGGCCTGATCCAGGGTAAGGGGGAGGAATTGTTCTCGTACAAGACGGCGCATAATGCAGATATTTGCCCTCAGAACACAAGTTCTCAGTCAATTGTTCAGGGATGCCAGGAGTCTATATACACATACCTTACTGCAGGAAAGCGTGCCATTACTGCAACTTCCACTTTTCAACCACCCTTCGCAGCAAACCGGAGATGGTAGCCTGCATCCTGACCGAGCTGGAGTTGCAGCGGGATTTTCTTCAGGGAGCTCCCCTTTCCTCCGTTTATCTGGGAGGAGGCACCCCTTCTTTGCTTGATATCACAGAGCTGGAACAGATTTTCAACAAAATCCGGGAATTACATCTGCTGGAGCCCGGTGCCGAGATTACCCTGGAGGCCAATCCGGATGATCTGACTCGGGAGAAACTGAACCAGATACGCGACTTCACCCCGGTGAACCGCCTCAGCATAGGCGTACAATCGTTTTCTGATGCCGACCTGCAGTGGATGAATCGCGCGCACAACGCCATGCATGCGCGCGCCTGCCTGGAAGAGGCGCTCAAAGCAGGTTTCAGCGATCTGACAATAGACCTGATTTACGGTGCACCATCTACCAGCGACGAGCAATGGGCGGAAAATCTGCGAACAGCCTTTGAGTATGGAATTCCACATCTGTCGTGCTATTGCCTGACGGTAGAGGAAGGGACAGCTCTGCATCATTTTGTAGGCAAGGGAAAACAGCCGCCGGTGGATGAGGAAAAAGCAGCCAGACAGTTCGAGTACCTTCAGCAGGAGACCGCAAGGCTGGGTTACGAGCACTATGAAATCAGCAACTTTGCCCTGCCGGGACGGTATGCCCGGCATAACAGCAGTTACTGGCTTGGAGAGCCATATCTGGGAATCGGACCGGCAGCGCACTCGTTCGATGGCAGGAGCCGCCAGTGGAATGTTGCAAACAACGCCCTGTATATTCAATCACTGAAAGAGCGGATTATTCCATTTGAGCGGGAAATACTGTCGCCCGCACAGCGCTATAACGAATATGTAATGACTTCCATGCGAACAAAATGGGGCACAGATGAACGGAAAATTGCGGCGGAGTATGGCGAGTTTACCGCCCTGTTCAAGCAGGTAATACAGCCATATCTGGAAAGCGGCCATGTCGAAGAAGACAAAGGGATATACAGACTGAGTCGTACTGGCAAACTGCTGGCTGACAAAATCGCATCGGATTTGTTTGTGCCATGATCAGGCATCAGTAGCGCAAAGAGAGAGCGAATATTTGGACATTTGATACAACTGAGTAATTTTACGCAATCAACAGTTCAAAACAAAACGAAAAACGTACTATGCTTTCAGAACTCAAGGCTTTCCTGCTGCGCGGCGATGTACTCGCGCTATCCACTGCGGTTATCATTGGTGGATCCTTCCAGAAAATTGTTGACTCCATGGTAAACGACGTGATTTCCCCGCTGCTGGCGATGATTATCGGGCAGCCCGACTTCTCAGGTTTTATGCTGGGAAGCATCAAGGTTGGCAACCTGATTACGGCGGTGGTTAACTTCATACTGATTGGAACCGTGCTGTTTATGCTGGTAAAAGCAGCCGGCAAAAAACCCGAATAAAGAAAAGAACAAAACTCCCGCGCGAGCACCCTGATGACGGAGGCCAATACGATTCCTGACGCTCGAAGGGGATTTTTTTTCGTGACATTTGGAATTTTGCCCGTTCAGACAGTACCTTTGCGCTCCCGTGACAAACGGGGTGAGTTGCGGGCCATAGCTCAGTTGGTTAGAGCGCCACGTTGACATCGTGGAGGTCACAGGTTCGAATCCCGTTGGTCCGACAATTTTCGGGACGTAGCTCAGCCCGGTAGAGTACACGTCTGGGGGGCGTGTGGTCGCAAGTTCGAATCTTGTCGTCCCGACTACCGAGTAACCAAAGGAGTTGCCTTCAAAGGCGGCTCCTTTTTTGTTGTAATGCGATCCTTCCAGAACCACCGCCGTCCCGAATAATGCTACGATATCAGCTGAGTAAAAGGCGCAGTAGCAAAATGGATGTGTATCCGGTTCCCCGCCACCCCTCAATTCCCGCCAGACACCTGAACACTTAAATATGCACACCATGAAATTCTTTTTCCTTCCACTTGTCGGCATTACAGTCGCATGCACCCTTGCAGCACAAACCTGCAAGGTTGAAATCGGCCCTGAATTTAAAACCAACGGAGATCTGTACCTGTGGAATCATTTGTACTCCGATGCGGGAGGCCATTACGTACTCCTTGCCGAAGAAAACAGAGGCTACTTTCTGTACAAAAAGTTCACTCCAACCCTGCAAAAGTATGACCGGGCTTTCAAGCTGGTCCAAAGCAGGGAAATTGCGCTGGAAGACAATGACATCAGGTTTGATGACATGCTTTATGCCGGGCAAAAATTTGTGTTGTGTACCAATTACGACAACAAAAAAGCACAGAAGGTAAACATTCATGCGGCTGTTATCGGACTGGATGCAGCTGTCAGGCAAAAACGGCAAATTGTCAGCCTTCCCTACGATAACAAAGACAATTTTCCTGACGAAGTAAGGTGGGAGGTCTCTGCCGACACCTCCAGAATACTGCTCGCAGCGTGGGCCGACCATGACGAGGACAAGTTGCAGGCCCGTTTATTTGTATCAGTACTGGACAATAATCTGGGAGAAATCTGGCAACAAAACTATACACTTCCCTACAACCAGGAGGAACTCAAAATCCTCAATATACTTGTGTCCAATACAGGGCAGGTTTACCTGACAGCCAAAGTATATCTGGACAAAAAAGCAGCAAAAAAGAAAGATGGTCCGGAACCACCGGCATACAAAATGGTGGTTTTTTCCATGGATGGAACCAGCGACAAGGCCAGGGAGACAAGCCCGGAAATAGCCGGCAAATTCATCACAGACCTGAGTATCAGTACAGGTAAATCAGGTGAGTTATACTGTGGCGGTATTTACACGAACGACAAACAAGGTATAATTCAGGGATTTTTCTGCCAGAAAACCAATCTTCAAACCGGCTCCAGTGAACTCCTTTTCAAAAAAGAGTTGAGTGACTCGGATATAAAACTGTTTAATATTCAAAAAGACAAACAGGGCAACGAAGGACTGGATCCGAACTTCGAAATGAAAAGCCTGATTCTGAGAGAAGACGGAGGAATGGTAATTCTTGCTGAAGAAGTATTTACGACCTATGAAAGCTACACCCCTGCGGGAAGCAGCACTATGAAAACTGCCACTATCTACAATACCAACGATGTGATGGTGGCCGCTGTTTCGCCCGGTGGAACCATAGAATGGATAAAAATGGTCCCCAAAAATCAGATGTTTGGAGAGACCAACAAGTACAACAGTTTTGCCCTGATGGTTTCAGGATCAACGCTTTGTTTCATTTACAATGATGACAAGGATAACATCGGCAAGCCGGTAAACACCAAAGCGAAGCCGATCAGCAGTTTCAATGATGCCGTTGCTGCAATGTTAACAATCAACAGTACCGGAAAAACTGAAAGGCAGACACTGTTCAGTATCAAAAAAGATACGGAAACCTTGCTCACGCCCAAAAAATGCGCACAAATCAGTTCCAATGAGCTCTTTTTTGTCACAAGCGGAGCCTTCAAGCTTACAGGCAAGAATATTTATCACCTGGGTGTAATCCGCATAGAATGATGGCCGCAGACTGACACTTCGGAAAGTTGATTTTGGCCCATCCATCTGAACCTTACGCTTTCCTGTTTGTTTGGGAAA
>CAIYFY010000193.1 GCA_903925535.1 uncultured Bacteroidota bacterium
CAGGCTTTCCAGTATATGCTCAGGAATGACTGGTTTGAGTCGGATATTGTGCGTATCGGCGCAGAGCAGGAAATGTGTATCGTTGACAAACAGACCATGAAGCCTGCCACCATCAATATGGAGGTACTTGCCAGACTTGGCGACGACAAGCCCTGGTGTGTGACGGAGCTGGCCAAATTCAACCTGGAAACCAATTTGTCACCCAGAGAATTCACTGGCGACTGTTTGAGTCAGATGGAGGCCGAAAATCTTCGGTACCTCAAGGAAATTCAGTCCGTTCTCGACGAGTTCGATGCCAGTCTTGTACTGTGCGGTATTCTGCCTACTTTGCGAAAATACGATCTGGAGATGCACAATCTCACACCCAAAGACCGCTATTTCGCCCTGATGGCCGCTATCCAGAAGCACCTGCTCGGCAGTGCATTCGAGTTGCGCGTGGAAGGCATTGACGAACTGCTCGTGAAGCACGACTCCCCCCTGCTCGAGGCCTGCAATACCAGCTTTCAGGTACATCTGCAGGTCTCCCCTGCCGAATTCGTGAAGATGTACAATATCGCACAGGTGCTGGCAGCTCCCATGATTGCCATTTCAGCCAATTCTCCGCTGGTTTTCGGACGGCGCCTGTGGCACGAAACGCGTATCGCCCTGTTTCAGCAAAGCCTTGATACACGAACCACAAACGACCACATGCGCGAGCGCCTGCCACGCGTAAACTTTGGGTCCGGATGGCTCCGGGGAGATATCACCGAAATTTACAAGGAGGATATCAGTCGCTTCAGGGTGCTGCTGGCCGGTGCTATCGAAGAGGATTCTCTTCAGATGCTCGAGGAGGGTATCACTCCAAAACTACGTGCCCTGCAAATTCACAACTCGACAGTTTATCGCTGGAATCGCCCCTGCTACGGTATTTCCCCCAACGGAAAACCGCACCTCCGCATAGAAAACAGGGTGATGCCCGCCGGACCAACCACTGTTGATGAAGTGGCTAACGCAGCATTCTGGCTGGGAAGTATGATAGCCATGGGCGACCACTACCCCGATATCACCCGTCATATTGACTTTGCCGATGCCCGCGACAACTTCCTGAAAGCAGCCAAATTCGGTATAGATACCACTTTTTCATGGCTTAAAGACGCCAAAACGCCGGTACCCGAACTGATTCTCAAAGAACTTCTGCCGCTGGCCAAAGAAGGACTGAAAAAACGGAATGTGCGTCCGGAAGATATCTCAAGGTATCTCGACATCATTGAAGCCCGTGCCCGGGAACACAAAACCGGTGCTCGCTGGGCACTCCGCACGTTCACTGCCCTGAAGAAGGAGGTTACCAACGACGAAGCTGTTGCCGCACTCACGGCAGCCATCATCAAAAATCAGCAGGAAAACAAGCCCGTACACACCTGGGATGAGTCGGTAATTGGGGCACTCGAAAAGTGGAGACCATCGCGCATCAAAGTCGAGGAATTCATGTCAACAGACCTGTTCACCGTTCAGCGCGACGACCTGATAGAACTGGTAGCTGAAATCATGGACTGGCGTCGTATCCGCTATATGCCCGTGGAAAACAACAAGGGTGAACTGATCGGACTCGTATCGTCCCGAATCCTGCTCAGGCACTTCGCTCAGATGCACGGCGCTGAACAACAGACGCTGACCTGCGTTAAAGACGTTATGATTGAGAAACCCATCACCGTCACGCCCGAATCTACCATACTCGAAGCCATGAATAAAATGCGGGAACACCGCATCGGCTGCCTGCCCGTTGTGAAGGGCAAAGATCTGGTTGGAATCATCACGGAAATGGATTTCATGCGTATCACATCCCGTTTGCTGGAAAGAATGGATCACGGAAATTGAATTGTCCGGATTTATCCCTACTTTTGAAACCTGAACAATCAAATATGCGCCGAGTACTGATACCAGTCCTGCTTCTGCTCTCTGCCACCACTGTCTGTGTGGCCCAGAGTGGCATTGCCCCTTCAAAGGAAGTCGGCATTATTTACAACCGCGAGCGTACATTCAATACGCGGCTGGCTACCAACCGGAATATGTCGGTGGGTATGGAATTCGGAAACCTGCGCACTTACTACAAAACCAAAACGTGGTATGCCAGTGTGGGCGAAATCAGGCACCCGAAGGAGCAGCGACAAAACAGCGATCCGAGGGTAAGCCGCGCTTTCAGACCCTTCGTTTACGGAAAAGCCAATTCTCTGCTGGCCATTCGCGCCGGCTGGGGCGCCAAGAGGTACTATTCCGAGAAAGCACGGCAGCGGGGAGTTGCCGTCGGAATGAGTTATAATATCGGACCCACGCTGGGTATCCTGAAGCCATACTACCTTGCCCTCGCCTATCAGGGTGAGAACAGCACTACCTTCAGAATTATTCACCAGCGTTATACGGAGGGAAATGCCCCGGTATTTCTCGATAATACCCGTATTTTGGGGGCTTCCGCCTTCTCCAGGGGGCTCCGTGAAATTTCGTTCATGCCTGGCGTCAATGCATCTCTGGCCTTTCATATGGACTGGGGTGCATTCGATGAAATGGTCAAGGCCATGGAAATAGGGGTGGCAGTGGATGTATTCGGACAGAAAGTCCCGATTTTCGTCAGTGAAGAAATCAATAACCGGGTTTTCATCAACTTTTTTGTCAATCTGCAACTCGGAAAACGGCGTTGAGCAAAACAGATGACAAAAAATGGGTC
>CAIYFY010000194.1 GCA_903925535.1 uncultured Bacteroidota bacterium
CCTTGCGCGGCTCTTTCCAGAATCTGAGTATGCGCCCCGCTCGCTGGATGATAATATCGGGCGTCCATGCAAGATCGTAATTGATTACCACGCTGGCATCCTGCAAGTTTACACCTGTACTGTAAGCATCTGTACTGATGAAAACATCGTAATGGGTTGGTTTCTCACCTGGTAAAATCTTGTCTTTGTTCGCCTCGGGAGCGAACCATTTTATCATTGTCAGTACGTGTGGATCAAACTGCCTGAGCGCAGGGCCGTCCGGTTTTTCCATGACTGAGTTTGCCACGGCAAGTGCCGGGATTCTTTCTTTGAGCGCATCAGCCAGATACAAAGCAGTATGCAGCCGCTCGGTAAAAATAATCACCTTGCGCCCTTCCTCCCTGTATTTTTTCAAAAAGGAGATCAACTGGACAAGTTTGGGATCATCGTCAAAAGAGAAACGATCGAGTGTGTCGAGCAGGGGTGTCAGTTGCTCTCTGCGAATGTCTATCGGTGTGGTGAAATTTACATCATATCCATTTTCGGCTATCGTGTGCCTGATTGCGTCTGCCAGCGCACGCGGAGAACTGCACCAGGCGATCTCCGCCTCTTTCTGAATGGTTTTGGTAGTCCGCTGCCATTTATCGCGGCTCCTGAAATTCATCAATTCATGTTCAAAAATCTTGTTGCTCAACACAAGCGCCATCTGATCTTCGAGCAACAGGGGGACACTCACTTTGGTTATACCTATCTTCGGAATCCAGCGCTTTTCATTTCCGAAATCAAGAAACTCACCCTCGGCTGTTTTTTGTGCAAAGTCCTTGGCTACCTGAGAGGTACTGATTACCGTAGAAACCGGCAAGTCCAGAAAACGCTCAAAATAGTCTTCTCCTTCTTGTACACTCCATGCTTCAGGAGCAATAGCATCATCCATGAAACCGGGAAAGATGTATTGACCTTTTCGGGTGACATACTTTTTCTCCGCCGTATGAGGCAGTAACAACAACTGGTTGTTTAAATCACCGATATCCTTTGAGAAAGGTGTGGCTGTCAATAGCAGAACCAGGGGATCTCTCTTTTGTATTTGTACCATTAGACGCTTGAAGGAATGGCGTTTTTTACCATCCGAAGCTCTGAACAAGTTCCTGAAATATTGACTTTCATCAATAATTATCAGGTAGTTACTGTCAATGCTGTTCAGCGCACTTTCCAGTTCATTTGATTTGTGCCCTTTCAGATCTTTGCCTCGATCAAGCAATTCCCGGGTAAATATTTCCACATTCAACCCGGCACTATTCATCGCTTGCCTCCAGTCCGGATGAATCTGTCTGGGTGCAAATACCAGACAATTCATTATCTGCCAGTCATTGGAGAGGCGCAGGGCCACATCGGTTGCCATCACGGTTTTACCCAGTCCGGTAGAGGCGACCAGCATAGCACCCCTGTATTCATATAATTGGCGAAGCACTCTGGCGATTACCACCTGTTGGTACTCCACCGGTACCGTGTAAGTCTTCCTCGGAACGGAAACTGTCTTTTCCGTTTTGAGGGTTTGGAGCGCTTTCAGATATATATCAAAGGGATCGTACAACCGCAACCAGGCGAGTAAAGCCTCCAGTAAGGTTTCCGTCAGATCGCAGGTATCCTTGTCATTCCAGCGTTTTTCAAACTGGTCGGCATAGAAACGCACCCGCTCCGGGTCATCCAGCACGGCACAACCCTCGGAATTATGAAGCAGTCCGCTCACAGTCAGGTTGGTAGAACCTACAATTGCAACCTGCTCATCCATGATAAACACCTTGGCGTGATCTTTATTCCGACTGCGTGCGTCAAGGCGCTCAGTTCGATCCTGCCTTTCGGCCAGTACCAGACGTCCCTGACGAATACGCTCCACCATATCAATTACCGACGCGCGCCGGTCTGTTGCATCCCAGCAACTCAACTGAAACATGATATCTTCAATCAATTTCTCGTGGAGCTGCTCCCTGGATTGCTCATCAAAGCCAATCAGCAACTGAACCTGTTTGCCAGTCAGAACCTCCCGCACCAGGTCAAAGCCCTGTACTGTAAAAAATCCTGTGGAAATCTGTACCAGATACCGTGCCTTCTCGAAATGCGGGCGGACGAAATGGAGCGTACTTTTGTCCCAGTGATCAATAAGCATGGACTGGAGAATTCGAGGTGAAAAATGGAGTTTCTTTGGTTTTGGGGAGGTTGGCTACTTTGCCGAGTAGTTGAATAATAATGGCAATATACTTCACTCTGATAGTATAAAAATCATGCCAAAAGCACATGTGTGAAATTTAAAATATTTTTTTTGTTGGTTTTCAAGCTGAAATTACAGGTAAAAAGTCAATGTCAAAATAATAGCAAAGCCTATTCGCTGGTGAGCATCTCACGGAGCGAGCGCATGAACCTGATCCTGGAGTCTATGGACAG
>CAIYFY010000195.1 GCA_903925535.1 uncultured Bacteroidota bacterium
CGTAACCCATGCTACGCCGGCGTCTTTCGTTGCACATGTACCCAGCCGCTCAGAGATGGATGCCATTGCGAAATTTTATCTGACTACCGAAGTGGATCTGGTTATCGGTGGCGGCATGAAATACTTCAGCGAGCGTTCCGACAACAGGAATCTCTACGATGAACTGCAGAAAAAAGGCTACCTGATGAGTAACTTTCAGGAGGCTGGTCTGAGGGAGGTATCCCCGGACCCAAAGAAGCCCTTCGCGTGGTTCGGAGCAAGAGAGGAGCCGGAATCAGTGGCCAAAGGCCGCGACTGGTTGCCGTACGCTGCCGGGATAGCTCCCCCGTTTTTGAAGAGCCGAAGCGACAAGGGCTTTTTTATGATGCTGGAGGGATCACAGATTGACTGGGCGTGCCATAATAATGATGGTCCGGGAGCTGTACAGGAGATACTGGATTTTGATCAGGCCATCGGAAAAATTCTGGAGTTCGCACGGACAGACGGAGAGACACTTGTTATTGTGACTGCCGACCACGAAACTGGCGGACTGGCTCTGGAGCAGGGGACCGGACCGGATACGCTTTCCCTGGGTTTTAATACCGGAGGCCATACTGCTTCGCTGGTACCAGTTTTTGCCTTTGGGCCCGGCGCTGAAAACTTCGGTGGTTTTATGGATAACACCGAAATTTTCAGCAAAATGAAATTCCTGCTCGGGCTTTGATGATTACTCCGTCGTATCGGCGAGTGATTTTATTTTGAATGCAGTTTTGGGGTCGTCGAGAATACGATCCGTTCTGAACACGACTGTCTTCTTTTCTCCGGCAAGCAGATCGAAGTAGTTGTCGCTAAAGGATCCGTTGACCTCTGTGCTTATACATACATTCTTTGCAAGACGGTCAGCAGACAATTCAATCGTGTATCCTTCATTGATCTGTTCCACCTTCTGATTGATACCAGCCCTGGGAAGTGTCATCTTTTTCGGGGGAACGGGGTAGTACAAACGCCTGTATATCACATTGGAGGAACTGTCTTTCAGTACTATTTCCACCACCGAATTTTCCGGCTTTTGTTTATTGAGTATTGATTTGAGGGTACCCTGCCAGATCATTTTGCTGGTATCGGGATTTATGTGTGTATCTATCTGCGAGATATCGCTGAGGGTTTTACCCTCGAAGCTGTGTGCGTGTACATGCAGTGTCAGGTGGGCGGTATCCAGCTTGTCGTTAACTCCATAAACTTTCAGGATTTCACCATCCAGCACGGGAAGTGCTGCAATCGGACTGAAGGCCTCTCTGGCATAATAATGAAGAGCCTTCCACCGGCCAAAGCAATCTATACCCGACCAGGATGCCACTTGCCATACATCGTTAAGTTGCCAGTAAAGAGAGCCCATACAATATGGTTTGTTTCTCCGATGGGCTTCAATAGCGGTTCTCATACCTTCTGCCTGCAGGAGCTGGCTTACATACACAAAGTCTTCAAAGGACTTCGGTGTGATATAATCCCGCTTCATGTATTCGGCGATCAGGGCATTACCACGGGGGTGTTTCTGGTGCAGAAGCATCACTTTACTATCCAGTTTCCTGTCTTCGGGCAGCGTGAACGACTGAATAGTACGCCACTCGGGAAAACTCTGAAAGCCGTATTCACTCATAAAGCGGGGCACCTTTTTATTATACGTATCGAACGGCTCTTCATCGTGCCATACTCCCCAGTAGTGTGCATCACCTTCTGTGAGTGACTTCGGATTACCTCTTCCATATTTGGGCGAGCTTTCCCAGTAGGGTACTCCGCCGCCATTTCTTTCAACATACGTTCTGAGCAAGTCGTTGAAGAGTATCTGATAATCGCGCCACAACTGGGTGCGCTGCGCCTCATTGAACTGCATCTGCCATCCCCAGTGATGCCATGCTTCACTGTTCTCATTATTGCCACACCATAGTGCGATACACGGATGCTGACGGAGTCTTTCTATCTGCTCAACGGCTTCTCTGGCGGCTGTCTTGAGGAAGGAGCCGTTGCCGGGATAGAGCGCGCAGGCGTACATGAAGTCTTGCCACACGAGAATACCTCTGGCATCGCACAGCTGATAAAAGATATCATCTTCATAAATTCCACCACCCCATATTCGCAGCATGTTCATATTGGCTGCCACGGCATCATCGAGCAGTTTTTTGTACCGCATGGGTGACACCCGATCCTGAAAAATATCCTGCGGGATATAGTTGGCCCCTTTGGCAAATACCGGTTTGCCGTTCAGCCTGAAGTAGAATGACTCTCCTTTGGTATCCTTCTCCGTAACGAGCTCTATGGTTCTGATACCTGCCCGGATATCGGCTTTCTCCAACAGTTTTCCGTCCTGCTTTATATCCAGCTGAAAATCGTACAGATGTGGCTCTCCCATTCCGGTGCACCACCACAGTTTGGGCTCGGGCACTTCAAAAGTAACAGAGTCTTCATGTACGCCTGCATAGAACCGGCGTTCCTCCACCGACTTTCTTTTTCCTTCTTTTGATACAACTGTTACGTTGATATCGGCATCACACCGGTACCTGAACCGGGCCACCATTTTGGCCTGTTCGGGTGTGACACTTTGTGCCGTGACAAATATATTCTCCAAAAGGACATCATCCCAGGCGAGTATTTCAGGGTTTTTCAGAATACCGCAACCTACAAAACGGGGGCCCCAATCCCAACCATAATGGAACTGAGCTTTACGGCTCATGGTTCGCTGGCCTCCCGGAAGCTCGTACCCAAGCGCTTTCCATGCTTCTTCTGTTTTCCTGATCGGACTTTCGAAATAGAAATGAATGACGTTTCCGGTAGGGCGGAGCAGTCGTTTTACATCCGCCTTCCAGGTACGGAACATATTATCTGTTTCGAGAATCAGTGTATCGTTCAGGTAAATCTGGGCATAAGTGTCAATCCCCCTGAAGACCAGTTCGACATGTTTTTTCTGCAGGACATCGGGAGACACATCGAAGTATGTCTGAAACTCCCAGTCTTCTTTTTCAATCCACTGAAGTTTCTCTTCATTGTCTCTGTAAAACGGATCTTCAATCAGACCGTTTTTGAAGAGGGCGGTGTGAATACTGACTGGCGCTTCGGTTGGTTTCCAGGAAGCGGCGGAGTCGCTGGCCTGACGAAAGCCCCAGTTGTAGGCCTGAACAGACTGGCGGGTGGAGACGAAACTCCTTTGTGCCTCAGACAGCATAGGAAGTATAAAAGCGATGACAAGAATTGTGTATTTCATGGGGCGAAGTTATATCTTGACAAGTGAGGTTGAAAAGATATTGATGAATTATTGACAATTCGAATTCACAAAAACAGGGGATTGTCGGGAATACACCCATAATTTTGCCGGATGAAAAATTGCATATCATACTGGTTTATTCTCCAGATAATCTGTCTGTTTCCGGACCACGCCATTTCCCAGTACAACTATTTTCAACTGGAAAAATTACCGGACAATATCAACTCTCCCTATTCCGAAATCACACCCGTCCCAAGCCGTGATGGCAGAACTCTCTACTTCACCAGAGTAGGGCATCCCGACTTCAACAAGACGTTACTGATTGACAGTGTTGACATGTCGGAAAAACTGAATGACAAGGAGTATGCATCCTTGCTATCCGATGTTTACGCTCAGATATCCGGAAAAAAAGTTTTCAATCCTGTGTTGTCTGCATTCAATCAGGATATATGGATTGCCCGGGCCGACTCATTCGACTTTAGCCGGACGGAGCATCCGGAGTACCCACTGAATAATGCGCTTCCGAACAGCATGGTCACTATCACACCTGACCCGAATGCGTTCTATGTAATCAATCAATTTCAACGGAACGGGAATATGGACCGGGGTTTTTCCAGGGTATCCAAAACACAGGATTCCATTGGCTGGAGCTTTCCGGTACCCGTAGAAATTGCAGACTATTACACCATCACATCAGATGTCAGTCTTACTATGAGTTTCGACGGCGAGATACTTATTCTCTCTGCAGCGCGATTTGACTCCCGGGACATGGATCTCTATGTGTGTTTTCGGGAGGGTCCCGGCAAATGGAGTTCTCCCAGACACCTTGGAAATATTATCAATTCAGCATACAGGGAGATAACACCCTATTTATCTGAAGACAATTCCACCCTCTACTTCTCATCCAACAGATTGGGTGGACTGGGAGGAACTGACATATACACAACCCAGCGGCTGGACAGTACGTGGCAAAACTGGTCTGCACCCGTACTGATAGGAGAGCCCATCAACAGTAAATACGACGATAGTCAACCCTATTTCAACATGACTTCCGGATATCTTTACTTCTGTTCCAAACGGGATGGCAACTCCGATATATTCAGGGTCAGGATTGCCCCGCCCCAGGCAACGGAATACGATATCATAGGACGTGTTGTAAACCGGTCAACCAACGAACTGGTTCCGGGAGCGATTATCACATACAACATGGAAAAAGGAGTGCAAAATCAGATTATTGCCAACGATGGCACATTCAGGATAAAGATACCCAAGGGAGTAAAAACTACTTTCGCTGCCAACTATCCGGGATATGCGGGAGAGATAAAAGAGGTATTACTGCGCCGGGACTACTACTTTTTCAGGGAACAATACCTGGATTTGTATATGGATCTGATGCGCGTGGACG
>CAIYFY010000196.1 GCA_903925535.1 uncultured Bacteroidota bacterium
ACTCATCCTTTTTCGGTTAAACTACGTTAAAAGTAATCTAAATTACGTTAAAAGTAATCAGATTAACGCATGTTGCCTGAATTTTATCCCGCAAAGATGCCCGTTTCCCCGTTTTCGGGAAACGAAAATGCAGACAAACTGTAACAATTTCATTTCAGGAGCATCTTACTTCCAGTTCTCTCTTTTCAGGAGCATGGATATGCTCAAAAACCATTACTTGCATATAATGAGACTATTTTACCTGCTGATTTCCCTGCTTTGTGTACTGAACGCCGGCGCTCAGGTATCGGGCGTAGTGCGCGATGAATCCGGGGAGCCGCTGCCCTATGTAACGGTTTATGTGAAAAATACCTCTGTCGGAACGGTTTCAAATGCCTCAGGTGTGTATTCACTGAATGCACCAAAGGGTAATATTGAAATTGTATTCCAGTATATAGGATACAAAACCGAAATCAGACCGGTGGAGGCCGGGGCCAAACCCGTACAGGTAAACGTCCGAATGGAACCATCAAACCTGGAGCTGGGGGAGGTCATTATCACCGACCAGAATCCGGGCGAGCGGATCATGCGCGAGGTAATTGCCAAAAGGGAGTACTATAAATCTCAACTCGCCTCCTGGTCATGCGATGCTTACATCAAAGGTTTTTACAAACTGAAGGATGTGCCTGAAAAACTGCTGGGGCAGGATATAGGCGATATGGGCGGGATTCTCGATACCAACCGTTCGGGTGTACTTTACCTCTCCGAGTCGGTTTCCCGTGTGCACGCGCAACTGTCGCCCGCGCGCAGGAAGGAAGTGATGCTGTCAAGCAAGGTAAGCGGCAATATGACCGGATTCAGCCTGAACCGCTCCAACCTGCTGGACTTTGATTTGTACAACGAAACCGTCAACGTAGAGCGCGACATCCTCTCGCCGCTGGCCGACAATGCCTTCAGCTACTACAATTTCAACTACCTGGGCAGCTACACAGATCCGAACGGATTTACCATCGAGAAAATTCAGGTTATACCCAAAAGGCCGGCAGATCCGGTGTTCAGCGGCAATCTCTATGTGGTAGATTCATGGTGGAGTCTGGCCGGTGTGGATCTGTTTGTAACCGGAGCGAATGTGAAACAGCCCATTCTTGATACGATGCGCATCCAGCAGCAGTTTGTGTTGCTCGACAGGCCCGATCTGTGGCGCGTTATTTCCCAGATTACCAGTTTCCGTTTTAATCTGCTTGGTTTTGGTATTGAAGGCTTCTTTAACGGTGTTTTTTCCAGATATGAACTCAATACCGAATTTGAAAAGGCATTCTGGGGGAAAGAGACCTTTAAAGTGGAGGATGGCGCGGCAGATCGGGATACCTCCTACTGGACTGAAACAAGGCCTGTACCGCTCACTGATGAAGAGACCAGAGACTATACGCGGAAAGACAGTCTGCAACAAATATGGAACTCGGAAGCCTGGCAGGACAGTCTCGACCGCGTCGGGAACAAATTCGGGGTTAACAACCTGCTGACCGGCTATACCTGGGAAAAATCGCGGCTGAACAGGTCAGTCACCATTCCCGGCCCCCTGAACTGGGTACAGTTCAACACCGTACAGGGATGGCTGTTTGATGCAGTGCCGGAGCTGATGTTCAAGTCGGACAAGGAAGGCACCCGGTTCTGGAACGCCAAAGCCGGTATCAATTACGGATTTGCCGAGAAGCGCTTGCGCGGGTGGCTGAGCGTGAAACACAAACTGGAAAGTATCCGGCAAACGGAGATAGAGCTGACAGGCGGTACGCGGGCTACACAGTTCAATGAGGGACAGCCAATTGGTCATGCCCTGAACGAGTTATATACACTCTGGTTCGGGCGGAATTACATGAAGTTGTTCGATAAAACCTTTCTGCAACTGGAATTCAGTCAGCACCCTGTGCCCGGGTTCTCCTATCGTGTTTCTGCTGACTGGGCGCGCCGTTCGCCCCTGGAAAATAACAGCGATTTCAGGTGGAGGAAATCACCGGATCCTGCCTATACGCCCAATGCCCCGGTTCCCGACCTGATCGGTGCTGCCGGGTTTGCAGCACCGGAAATTTTCGCTCTGGAGGCCGATCTGCGCTTCTCCTTCGGGGAAACCTACAGTTCTTTTCCCGGGCAGCGCGTGTATTCCAGCTCGGCGTGGCCAGTCATTGACTTCAGATATCGCAAGGCCATCCCCGGTCTGCTGGGCAGTGACGCCGATTTCGATTTTGCCTCCGTACAGGTGAGTCAGGACTACCTGAAATGGGGACTGGCGGGCTATTCCGAATGGAGTGTACGCACCGGAGCGTTCCTGCGGAACAAAAAGATGTCGTTCATGGACCTTTACCAGCCACTTGGAAACCAGACATTTATATTCAACCCGAATCAGTACTCGCGTCGTTTTCCGATGCTGCCATACTACGCTTATGCCACCGATCAACCCTTCGTCGAGGCCCATTTCCAGCATCATTTGCAGGGAATTCTGCTCGATCGCATCCCCGGCATCAGGAAATTGAACCTGAAGGAAGTATTCGGGGCGGGCGTGTATTACGCCAGCCAGGCATCCATGGATCCGGCCTACACCGGAAAACTGCCATACTGGGAGGTAAACATCGGATTTGAGAATATCGGAATCAAGGCAATCAGACCCCTCCGGATAGACGTGGTGAGCGGATTCTTTGGCAAAGAGTACTACAGGACAGCGGTGATACTGGGACTCAAACTGATGTAGGTGCGAGGTTTTGCGAATGCTATTGCTCGCGGAATGTGGTCCAAATTAAATAGATTCCGCGAGTAATAATTTTTATTGCTCGCGGAATGTGTATATATTTGCATGGATTCCGCGAGTAATAATTTTTATTGCTCGCGGAATGTGGTCCAAATTGAATAGATTCCGCAGCTAATAGGGTTGAATGATGAATAAAAATCCATTAATCGGGAGGATTGAAGAGAAGAAAATACTCGAAAATGCCTTGCTGTCCCAGCAGGCAGAAATGATTTCTGTCATAGGGCGTCGCAGAATAGGTAAAACCTTTCTGGTGAAATCCGTTTACGACAAAAGAATTGACTTTGAAATCACAGGGATTCAGCACGCCACCCGTCAGGAGCAATTGCGGAATTTCATGTTACAAATTGTCAAATATTCCGGAGGGACTTTTCCACTTACAGAACCCGGGGATTGGCTGGAGGCATTTTACCTGCTTTCCCGGTTCCTGGAATCGAGAGAAAAATCCGGGAAGGTCGTTGTATTTCTGGATGAGCTTCCGTGGCTGGCTACGCACAAGTCCGGTTTCCTGAAAGGACTCAGCTGGTTCTGGAATAGTTGGGCCGTCGGTCAGCCAGTCGTAGTCGTTATTTGCGGATCAGCGGCATCCTGGATGATCAAAAATGTTGTGCACAACAAGGGCGGACTGCACAACCGTATTACGAGGCGCATATACCTGAAGCCATTTAATCTGGCGGAAACCGAGCAGTTTCTGAAATCCAGAAAACTTAATTTTGATCGCTACCAGATACTTCATATATACATGGCCATGGGTGGAGTTCCTCATTATCTGGATCAGATTGAGGCCGGGAAAAGTGCCGCCCAGAATATTGACGCTGTTTGTTTTTCGGAAAACGGATTACTATGCGACGAATTTCCCAAGCTGTATGCTTCTCTTTTTGAGAATTCGGACTCACATATCAGGGTTATCCGTGCACTGGCAGCCCGAAAAACGGGCCTGACGCGCTCCGAAATTGTTCAGTTGAGCCGAATACCCGATGGAGGAGGTACTTCCACGATTATGGAGGAACTCCTTCACTCCGGATTTATTTCAGTCAGTCAGCCCTTTGGGAAAAAGAAGAAGGAAGCTTTATACCGTCTGACCGATGAATTTTCTCATTTTTACCTTCAATTTATGGAAAACAACAGGAATGAGGGGGTTGGAACATGGCAGCAGCTCAGCAAAACACAGGCTTATATCAGTTGGGCAGGCTACGCTTTTGAAAATATTTGTCTCAAACATTTGCCGCAGATTAAAAAAGCACTGGGCATTACAGGAGTTTTGGCCACGGCGTCCTCTTTTTTCAGGAGAGGATCCAAAAATGAGGAGGGAACACAGATTGATCTCCTTATTGACCGGAATGACCATGTAATCAACGTATGCGAGATAAAGTTTTATGGAGCAGAATTCTCCATTGATAAAGCCTCGGCTATGGCATACAGGAATAAACTGGCGGCATTCAGCGAGGCTACACAGACCCGCAAACAACTTTTTCTGACCATGATTACTACGTTTGGCCTGAAGGGGAATCAGTATGCCGCCGGTCTCGTGGATGCCTCTCTCACCATGGATGATTTGTTTGAGGGGTGAATGAAGCATCTGCCGGAGCTCGTCCAACATCGTACTTCAGTAGAAGTTGCGGTGTACTGGTTTACAAGTTAATTCAAAAACCGAGTTTGACATACTCTGTCAGTCAATACCCTCCCATAATACCCCGTTTCTGCAATAACCCCTTCAGCTCGTCGAATACCTCGGGAGCGTGTCGCCTGACAGAACCGAACAGTGTACTCATGGAGGCAGGCAACGAGGAGCCGTGCTGGTGATACAACTGCAGCACGTCGTCGTAAAACTGCTGTGAAATCTGTCGGAACTTCAACTTTTCCAGGCGGTAACCGGCCAGTGCAAGCATCCAGGGAATGGACGGCAGGTAGTTCGGACTTTTCTGATAAACAGTGTTGCGATCGGTCAGTTGCTGTTGTTGTGCCAGCCGCAGCATGGCGTTGAAATCGCCCGATCCGAGCAGTGCCTCCAGCCAGGCCGAAAAAAAGAGATGCCAGCGGTGATCAAAAATTTCCTTCCGGTAAACATCAAAGAAGGTGCGCGCGTGTGTAACCGACTGCTTGAACTGGCCTAACTGATTGTACGCCAGACAAATATATGCTGCGTTACCGATTTTGTTGTGTATGTTCTGCTCCTTGCGCGCGAGCGGAAGCGATTGCCGGAGTACTTTCAGTGCCTCGTCGGCCCGCGACTGGCGCAGCAGGATGGCGGCCAGATTATTTACATAATAGACATAGTCATTGTTCTCTGCCCTGATGGACAAGTAGCCGTAGTAGGTGGCTTTTTCCAGTTCATTCTGCCGGGCATACATGAGCAGGCGCTGACTGTAGAAATTGAGCAGCAGCCTGCGGGAATAGAATTTGCCTTCCCGGAGCAACTTCTCCTGATAGTCAAATTTGTCGGGCAGCAGGTCGAAGCGACGGTAGTTGTAGGCAATGAAAATCAGTCGTATCAGCGCCAGATTCCGGTTGTAACCATCGAGCGACTGATCATAGAAGACGGCGCTGAGCCATTGTTCCCACCGCATTGAATCGGTGGAGTTGGTGGTGTATTGCGCTATGATATCTTCCGTTGCCTGGTGCAATTTGTCGTTTACCAGGCGTGCATACTCGTAACTGGTGCGGTGAACAGCCAGAAAATCGGTTACGCATTTGTGTTCTGCGTATCGCATGCGCACGTGCAGGTAGTGCCTGAACATGCGCCCGAGGTCGTACAATTTCAGGAAGTTGTAGGAGGTGGCATCGGCACTCTGGAACATCCTGAGCAGTCGTTTCTCGTCGTCGCTGTGTATGGAGTCCGAGTGTACGGACAGTTCCACGGCGGAGAGCCAGGCAAACTCCTTGTCCACATCGAAGACTTCGAGACGTTCTTCGATCCACGTTTTCAGGTGCGAGTATTTGCGCTTGTCAATCTCCTCGTCATAGGGCAGAAAACTGTCTATACGGGAGCAATTGGCCGAAATAGTATCCAGAATTCTGCTTCGCTCGGCATCTTCAAACCGCTGAACAGCCTGAAGGATGTCCAGCTCTATCGGCAGAAGTGAATTGGCAAAAGCGGCAAATGTCTGAAGTCGGGATCGCATGGATTGCGGAGTACGCCGTATGACAGGCGTACTCCGGACTGCAAACTTAGGGTTTTTCGGGTTGATTTCAATGCTGACTACAGCGTTATTCCGCCATCCACGCTGATTGTTGTTCCGTTGATGTATGCGGCATCGTCCGATGCGAGGAATACATACGTTGCTGCTATTTCTTCGGGCGCTCCCAGGCGGCCAACCGGCACTTTTTCGCGCATTTTAGCCAGTACTTCCTCCGGCATGGCAGCCACCATCTCGGTAGCTATGAACCCCGGGGCCACCGCATTTACGGTGATACCTTTTCGACCGAGTTCGCGGGCCCATACTTTGGACATGGCTATAACACCTGCCTTGGTGGCGGCGTAGTTGGTCTGTCCGAAGTTGCCGTACAAACCGACTACCGAAGAGGCATTGATGATTCTGCCGCTTCCTTTGGCCGTCAATACCGGCGCGATGGCTTTTGTGCAGTTGAACACGCCCGTAAGGTTGACATCTATGACCTGGTCCCACTGTTCGGTGGTCATTTTCATCAGCGTGGCGTCGCGTGTGATGCCGGCGTTGTTTATCAGGATATCTATGGTGCCGAATACAGACAGGGTTTCGGCTACAGCGGCCTCCACTGCTGACATATCGGATGTATCCACGGAAAAGAATCGGGCGGCACTGCCCAGCTCACCTGCGAGTGCTTCGCCTCTTTCGCGGTTCATATCCCAGATCGCCACGCTGGCGCCTTCGGCCACAAAGCGAATGGCAGTAGCTCTGCCAATACCTGCAGACCCTCCGGTAATTACGGCAACTTTATTTTCCAGTTTTTTCATCATCAGGACAGTTTTGTTTGAAGGTGCAAAATTAAGCCGGCCTTCGGACCTGCGCTCGCTCTTTCATCTGTTTCACACGCAGTGTACGGTATTTGGTCAACAGTCATTTCAAGTATTTAATCGTTTATATATCAAATAGTTAGTCTGTCTGGTCAACCCGCTGTATTTACGGCGGATGTACTTCTGACAGGATTCGGCCGGCGTACATTTAATTTTCTGTTCACCACGAATCTGCACCTTATGAGTTATTCAAATGCCACTGTACTACTGCTGGTTGCTTACGCCGGTGTCATGTTGTTTTTTGCCGTACGCGGAGCCCGGCGCACCAGGTCACTGGCAGATTATGCCCTGGGCAGCCAGGGCTTTTCACCGCTGGTGGTTGGTTTGTCGCTGGCAGCAGGTATCACCAGTGCTGCCACCTTCATTATCAATCCGGGATTTGTTGCCCTGTATGGCTGGAGTGCTTTTCTGGCTATGTCGCTGATTATTCCGATTGCGCTTTACGGATCGCTGGTAGTGCTTACCAAGAGCTTTCGCCAGTACGGAGCTTCCGTGAAAGCGCTTACACTGTCGCAGTGGATGTCGCTGAGGTACAACAGCAAAGCGCTGGGTATCTGGTTTGCAGTGTTGTCCTTTCTGCTGCTCACCTTTATTGTACTGATATGTGTGGGTCTTACGAAAGTGCTGGCTCCCGCGCTCGGGGTGAGCGAACTTCCTGTGCTGACCGGTCTTGTTTTATTTGTTTTCGGTTATATGATGTTTGGAGGGGCCAATACCATGATATACACCAATGCTGTGCAGGCTGTACTCATGCTGATTGTTGCTGTCATGATGCTAGGGTCGGGCTGGCAGTACTTCAGCAACGGAGTGAGTGGCTTCTGGGAACAGCTGGCTGCCCTTGATCCGAAACTGATACTTCCTTTCAATAATTCGAGTCCGCTGTTTCGCGACTGGTTTGAGGTGATTTTCTGCAATCTTTTTGTCGGGGTCGCTATCGTGTGCCAACCGCATATCATCACGCGTTCGCTCATGCTGAAGCGCGCGGAAGATGTAAATCGTTATCTGTGGATTGCTATTGTAGTAGAAACTGTCTTTTTCATGGTGCTGTTCACCGGTTTTTATGCACGCCTGAAGTTCCCCGATCTGTCAGTGAACGGCACACCGCTGAAAATGGATGCTATTATTCCGGCTTATGTGCTTCAGGTATTTCCGGTGGGTGCCGGTATCATCGTCATACTGGGGCTCATCTCCGCGGGCTTGTCCACACTGGAAGGGCTGATACAGTCTGTATCCACTACGCTCACCAATGACCTGCTGGCTCCCCTGATTATATCGAAGGAACATCATGAGGAACAGCACACCCGGTTAATATCGGGCATGAACAAAATGGTTATCGGAATCCTGGCAGTTATTACCATTGCGTGGAGTTACTACCAGCTTCAATATCCCAACCTGAGTGTGGGTATTCTGGCTCAAAACGGAGTTTACGCTTACTTTTCAGCTGCTTTTGTGCCTGTTTTACTCGGTATTTACGGCAAAGACGTTCCTGTTGCAGCACCTGTGGCAGCCTCTTTTACGGCTATTTTGGTTCACTTCAGTATTTACTACGGCGGGTTAACTCCCTACACACAGGGGGCGGTGCGTAATCCGGCAGTAGCAGCTGCACTTGCTATTCTGTCAGCAAGCATTGTCGGACTTGTTATTTATCTGACGCGGAAAAAACGGGGAGAAGCAGTTGCCTGAGCCGGTCCCGTCCACCCGTGATTTCCGAGGATTAACTTTTTGTCAATCAATATTTTATTTCAAAAAAAATCTGAATGTAAAACATAAGTCAACCCTGAATTTGATTTTCCAATGCTTTTCCTGCATTGGAAATGCCTGCTACTTTGGATGCTCAAAATTACTTCTGAACTGACACATGCGTAACGCAACAATATTATCATCCGGGTCTTATGCACCCGAAAGAGTGGTGGAGAACCAGTGGTTCAACGAACGGCTGGGAGAAGATGTTGATACCTGGCTCCGCGAGAATGTACAAATCTACAGGCGCCGCTGGTGTACCTCGGGCCAAAGTACCGCTGATCTGGTGGAGAAGGCTGCTGGAAATGCCCTTGAAGCAGCCGGACTAACTCCGTCGGACGTTGACCTGCTCATTGTGGCTACTGATACGCCCGAATATGTTTCTCCCTCCACCGCCTCTGTGGTGCAGGACAGGATGGGGATGACCAATGCCGGCACTTTTGATCTCAATACGGCCTGTGCCGGTTTTGTGACAGCACTTGATGTAGCTGTAAAATACATACGTTCTGATGAACAATACAGGCATATTCTCGTAGTAGGTGCCTATGCCATGAGCAAATATCTGAATCAGGACGACAAAAAGACCGTGACGCTGTTCGCCGATGGGGCCGGTGCCGTGGTGGTGGGAGCCAGTCACAACGGTGAAGGATTCAGGAGCAGCCGGCTGCTTACTCAGGGACAGTATAACAGCTGGATGGGTATTTACGCCGGTGGCGCTCATAAGCCTGTTGATCATGGAGTAATTGACAGAC
>CAIYFY010000197.1 GCA_903925535.1 uncultured Bacteroidota bacterium
CTTATGCAGTACGGAAAAATCATTTTTCCCTGCTGTTACCGACAGTACCTGAATACCCCTGTGGTCGAGATCTTCCAGTTGTTTGCTCCAGGAAAGATGCATCTGTCCGTCAAAAGCCTGCACTTCAAAGTTGTCGTAGCGGTCGCGAAACAGCAAAACCCGGTCGCGAAGACGCCCGATCAGATCGTATCCATAGTCATTTCTGATGGGCAAAGGGTCGGAAATGAGGGCTCCCTGTGCACATAAAAGGCTGTTTATGAACAGGTTAAAGGTAAAAAACAAGGTTCTGCTTCGCATGGTATAACAGGTTTTCGATTGTCCAAAATTAGGCCGAATTTTGCAACCATGAAAATTCTGATTATCAACGGCCCGAATCTGAACCTGCTCGGCCGGCGGGAACCCGGTATTTATGGCAGCAAATCCTTTGAGGATTACCTGTCCGAACTGCGAATGATCTTCCCTGAGACGGATATTTCCTTTTTTCAGAGTAACCATGAAGGGGCTATTATTGACAAACTTCATGAGGCCGGTTTCTCTGCCGGCGGTATCGTGCTGAACGCAGGCGCCCTCACGCATACTTCCATCGCGCTGGCCGATGCGGTGGCTGCCATACCGGCACCTGTGATTGAGGTGCATATCAGTAATGTACATGCACGCGAGGAGTTTCGCAGGCATTCGTTTATTGCCCCGAAATGTGCGGGCAGTATTACCGGTCTTGGCCTCGATGGCTACAGACTGGCATTGTCGTATTTCATCGGCCGGGGAAGGTGAAACTGCTGAATGTACATACCCATTACCCGTCCGGCAGCCACGCCGCAGATGAAATTGTGAATCTGAGGCCCGGCGAATATTCAGGTGTATTGCCCCGCCTGTACTCGGCCGGACTGCATCCGTGGTTTTTGAGTGAGGCATCACTGGAGTCAGATCTGGAATGGCTCCACACTCATGCCCCGGGCGCGGTTGCCATCGGAGAGGCCGGTCTTGACAAGCTTGTCAAGATACCCGCCGACTTGCAGATGGCAGCATTCAAGGCATGTATTGCCGTTTCCGAGCAAACCGGCAAGCCCCTGATTATCCATTGCGTAAAGGCTTATGAGGCTGTTATGGCTGTCAAAAAAAGTTTGAAACCGGCACAGCCCTGGATTATTCACGGTTTCGACAAGCACCCGCAGACGGCCGCGGAACTACTCAGGGCGGGTTGTTACCTGTCTTTTGGCAAAGCCTTGTTTAATGATCGCAGCCACGCAGCCCGTTCGCTTCAGACCGTTCCTGCCGACCGTTTTTTTCTGGAAACCGACGATGCGCGGGATCTGGCGATTGAGTCGGTTTATGCGCGCGCCGCTCAGATCCGCGGGGTAACACAGGAAGAAATGATGGCCGCTGGCGTCCGGCCTGACAGTATATTCATGTTGTAATACGGCATTAATCCGGCAATTGACGACAATTTTTCGCATTGATGCCAATATCATAATACGGGGGTATATCTTTGCTACAAACAAAATAATATGCGCCTGTTTTTACCGCTGCTGTTTCTTCTCCCCCTTTCTTCTTCCGCTCAGGTGGGGTTCACTTCCTCCAATCTGCCCATTGTTATTATAAACACCAATGGTCAGTATATACCCGATGAGCCGAAGATTACAGCACAAATGCAGGTAATTTACAACGGACCCGGCGTGCGGAATAACCTCAGTGATCCGCCGCAGCACTTCAATGGCCTGATTGGCATCGAAATGCGCGGCAGCTCGTCGTCTGATTTGTCGGAAAAGAAGCCCTATGCTGTGGAACTGCGCGATACCGAGGGTAACGACCTGGATTTCCCGCTGCTGGGTATGCCGGAAGAGTCCGACTGGGCTTTTATTGCTCCTTACAGCGATAAAACCCTGCTGCGCGATGCACTGATCTACGAACTGGCCCGGCGTATTATGCCCTGGGCACCACGCACCCGTTTTGTGGAACTCATACTGAACGGGAAGTATGAGGGCGTTTACACGGTCACAGAGCGTATCAAACGGGGTAATGACCGGGTTGATATTTCCAAACTGCAGCCCGAAGAAACGACTGGCAACGACCTGACCGGTGGCTATATCGTCAAAATTGACAAAATTGAGGGAACACCGTCGCCGAACTGGATTTCACCCTACCCGGTGGCGGCCAATGCCTGGCAGCGCACTACCTGGCAGCTCCACTACCCCAAAGCGGAGGATGCACAACCCGAACAGGTGAACTATATACAGTCATGGATTACACAGTTTGAGGCTGCCACATTTGGTCCCGATTTCGCCGACCCCGAAAAAGGCTTCAGGAAATATGTTGACGTGCCATCTTTTATTGATTTTACCCTGCTCAACGAACTGGCCAAAAATGTGGACGGATACCGCATCAGCACTTATCTGCACAAGGATCGGGATGATATAGATCCGCTGCTCCACGCCGGTCCGATATGGGACTTCAATATCGCATTTGGAAATGCCAACTACTGTAATGCCGAGCAGCCCTATGGCTGGCAGATTATTGACATGAACTTTGTCTGCGGAGGCGATGGCTGGCTGAATCACTTCTTCTGGACCCGGATGTGGCAGGATCCGAAATATAAAAAGCAGCTACGCGACCGCTGGTTCGAGCTCCGGAAGGATGCCCTGAGCGACGAAACGATATACGGTGTACTCGATTCACTCAGTCAGGTCTTACAGGAAAGTCAGTACCGAAACTTTCAGCGCTGGCCAATCCTGAACGTCTGGATATGGCCCAACTACTACTGCTGCGGATCCTATAACGGTCACCTCAACTACCTGCGCGACTGGATCAGGCAGCGCCTCGGGTGGATGGACAGGGCCGCCGGAGAACTGTATCTGGGGGAGTATGTAGAGAAGGACCGCTTTGATACGCAGGTATTCCCCAGCCCTTCACTGGGCAGGGATATCAACTTTCGCATGTACCTGCACGCGCGCGACTTTGTCCAGATACGCATATACGACAGTACTGGGCGATTTGTTACAGAACTGGAACACAGTCCTGAATTACACGGCGAGAGCATTCTCAACTGGCCCAACACCCTGAGCAAGGGTGTTTACTTCTACGAAGTTATTATTGACGGGAAAAAGGAGTCAGCCGGCCGGTTTGCCGTCTGACAAGGCGGACTGATAGTCAGTCAAGTACCATTTCATTCCACCGGAGCATGGTATGGTATCCGCGGGCAGCGAAATAGGCCCTTGTTTCTGCTTCCGTGCCCGGACTTGTTACCAGTGCGAAGTCGCCGCCCCAGGCGCCGAGGCTTTTAATTTCCCCTTCAAAATCGGGGAAAAGGCGGTTTTTGGCCGGCTGAAAAGCCAGTGCTTCGCCGATTAGTGTTTCATGTTCACGGAGGAGTGCGCCAAACTCTTCGAGTGTTTCAGCATTCAGAATGCGCTCTGTGAGAATGGATACCTCGGGCAGATAACCTTTGATATCTCTCGACCGTTCGCGGTACCGGGCGATGCCTTCGCGGGAATTCTGTTTCTTCTCCAGGTAAACAAAAAACAGGCGGTCAGAAAAATCTGGCTCAAAGGAAACCGGCCGGATGACTGGCTCATCTCCGTCCAGGCGATACAGCAGTGGTGTAGTTGCGTAGGCGCAGGCGAGGTCGTACCCCGATCCGCCAAAAGTGTTGCTGAGCACCGGATACGGATTTACGCCGGCCCATTTGGCGATGGCTGCAATGAGCGTACTGCTGGTGCCCAGTCCCCACTCGCGCGGGAAATCGCTTTGAGTATTGACTTCAAGCCCTTCAAGACCGGAGAGGAACGAGGGATTTTGTCGCTGGCACTCCCGGATAATGGAAGCAAGCATTTCGGCGATACTTCGGTCGGATGTTTCCAGGACGCTCAGATAGGGAAGTTCGTATTCGACACTGAACCACGGATTGCCGTTTTCGTCGCGACTGTTCCAGGCAAAAAGTCCGGAGGGGCGGGTGGGCGATACCTCGAGGCGCTGACCGTACCGGACGGGCAGGGCAAGCGCAGTGGCACCGTCCAGGACGAAGTACTCGCCTGTCAGAAGCAGTTTACCGCTTGCGCGTGTTTCAAATTGTGTGGGTAGCGACATACTTGAGTCGTTGGGCAAAAGTAATGCGCCAATCTGGTTTTGAACAAAAAAAATGAAAAATCAATAATTTCCGATGGAAAGCATGACCAGTGTGCAGGCTTCAACAGTTTCAATACCATTGGCTTTTGCGAGGTCTGCCAGTTCATCATTTTCGGTTCCGGGGTTGAAAATGATTCTTTTCGGTTTCAGAGAGAGGATGTACTCGTAGTATTCCCGCTGTCTTTCGGGGCCCAGATACAGCGTTACAGTGTCAATGTCTTCGGGTACTGGTCGTCCGTTCAGAATTTCCAGATCGCCAATCATGCCCTTCTTGATTCCTACCGGTACTACTTCGTGGCCGTAGCTGCGCAGTTTTACCGTTGCAAGATATGCGTAGCGGTCCGGATTGGGTGTGGCGCCGAGAACAAGCGTTTTTTTCATGACATTTCCCCGATGGGAAGCACTGCCCATCGAGACAATAACAACGTTTTCCAATAAAAGTTACAACAGTAAGGACTGTATATTCCCTGATGTTGTAATAAAAGTATAAATCTGATTCAAATGACGGTATTTTTGCATTTTTAAATACATCAAACAGGGTTTCAGGCCCTTTTTTCAACAAACTTGTAACCTTTGAACCCGGGAAGATTATGATTCTGAGCGATAAAAAAATTCTGGAAGCCATTGAAGAAAGGCAGATTGTCATTGAGCCGTTCCGCAGAAAAAGTCTGGGAACCAATTCCTACGACGTACATCTCGGTCGCTGGCTGGCTGTTTACGAGGATACGGTGCTGGATGCGCGGGCGCACAACAAGGTTCGCTACATGGAGATTCCGGATGAGGGTTTTGTGCTGCAGCCTGCCACTTTATACCTTGGTGTTACCGAGGAATACACAGAAACTCACAATTCAGTGCCGTTTCTGGAGGGCAAGAGCAGCGTGGGCCGCCTTGGTATTGATATCCACGCCACGGCTGGCAAGGGCGATGTGGGTTTCTGTAACCACTGGACGCTTGAAATCTCCTGCGTACAGCCCGTGCGCGTGTATGCGGGCATGCCCATCGGACAACTGATTTATTTCGCGGTGGAAGGCTCCATCGAAAACTACTACAACCGAAAGCCCAATGCCAAGTACAACGAGCGGAGCGACAAGCCCGTGGAAAGTATGATGTGGAAAAACTTCTGAACCCCGTTTCAAAACGGGTTCTAATCACTTTTTAAGAAAGTTTGCGTTAAGTTTGCGCGAATGTGTGGCGGGCAAAGCCGCCTGTGCCAACTGCTTAATAATTTGAACTTATGAAACTGAATCACAAAATTCTGCTTGTCCTGTTCGGAACGGGACTGCTGTTCTTCACACAGAGTTGTGAGACCACCAGCAAAGATTACCAGCAAAAAGCTGCCAACCCCGAGTTCATTCACGCAGGTATCCGCAAAATCACCGATATCATCAGGCACGATATATTCGCACCACCGGTGTCTTCCAGAATTTACTCCTACTCGGCTGTGGCTGCCTATGAGGCGCTTGTACCCGGCTATCCGGAATATCGCAGCCTCGCCGGACAACTGAACGGCCTCACGCCGTGTCCGCAGCCCGAAGCCGGCAAAGAGTATTGCTATCCGCTGGCCAGTGCCAACGCACTGCTCATTGTAGGCAAACAGCTCGTCTTCTCCGAGGGCGATATGGAAGACCTGAAGGAAGATTTTTTCGCGCAGTTCAAGGCAATGAAAATGCC
>CAIYFY010000198.1 GCA_903925535.1 uncultured Bacteroidota bacterium
ATGTCCATACCAAAGGAGCCGCGACAACTCATGATTAACCTCATGTATCTTGTGTTGACCGCGCTGCTGGCATTGAACGTGTCTGCTGAGGTGATGAATGCTTTCTTCTCTCTCGATAAGGGGATGAAAGATACGGGTGCTATTGTTGACCGCTCCAACGAGGCGGTAATGAAGAGCATCGTCAAGGAAGTAGAGGCGTATGATTCCGAGATAAACAAAAAGTACCGCTCCAATGCGGAAAAAGCCAAAGAAGTGGCTGACAATTTCATAGCTTATATCGAGGGAGTTCGCAAAACACTCTTCGAAAAGGCTGGTGGTCCAAACCCTAAAGTAGAAGGCCAACCCAAAGATATCCGTAATAAAGACCTGACCACCAAGATGTTCATCAACGATGGTCTGGGCAAGGAGATTGAAGATAAAGTGAACGAGACCCGCAAAATACTTCTCGAACTCTCCGATGGGGATTCGACCGTTGCGCGCTCTCTGCCACTTAATATCGAAGAACTCCCGCGCGGAGTAGCTGCCAAGAACTGGCCGGAGTACAAGTTCAAGCAAATGCCAGTCGCTGCTGTGTTCCCGATTCTGGGTAAACTGCAGAGCGATGCCAAGAACTCTTACTCTGCTGTACTCAGCTATATCGCCAACAAGGTCGGCGGAGAAGATATCAAGTTCGACAAGTTCACTCCTGCTCTCTCTGCTGAGAAGAGTTATGTGATCTCCGGCGACAGATATGCTGCAGATGTGTTCCTCAGCGCGTACAGCAGTACAGCTGACAATATCAGCATCAGCGTTAACGGTAGCAGTGTGCCGCTCAAAGACGGTATCGGTCGCTACGAAACTGGTACCAGCGGTGTCGGTGAACGCAAGTTGAACGTGAGCATCAATGTGAAGAACCCGCTTACAGGCAAAACTGACAACTATCAGAAGGAATTCAAGTACGAAGTTGGTCAGCGCTCTGTCGCAGTTTCTCTCGACAAGATGAACGTGTTCTATATCGGCGTTCCAAACCCGGTCAGCGTTTCGGCTGCCGGTGTTTCTTCCAACGAAGTTAAGGTAACCGGCTCAGGCGGTGGTATCAGTCTGCAGGATAACGGCGGTGGCAAGTACACTGTCAACGTGACTACTCCCGGTGATGCCTCTCTCACTGTTTCAGGTGGAGGTGCTTCACAAACATTCCAGTATCGCGTTAAACGTATCCCCGACCCGAACCCGCGTCTCGGTGGCAACCCGAAAAACAAGGGTGGTGTTATGCCGAACGGTGAGTTCAAGGCCCAGGGCGGTATCGCAGCACTGCTGGAAAACTTCGACTTCGATGCAAAATGCGATGTTGTTGGTTTTGAGGTTACGTACCTGCCCAAGCGCCAGGATCCTATCACCGCACAGAACGTAGGTGCACGCTGGAACCCTCAGGTGGCTGAATACATCAATAAAGCCAAGCCCGGCGACTCCTACTTCTTCGATGACGTAAAGTGCAAGTGCCCGGGTGATGCCGCTGCCCGTAACATCGGTGGTCTGGCATATAAAATCAGGTAATTTTTTCACAACATTAACCCAAAACTGCACGAGCCATGCAAACATTAGTAAAATGGATGTGCCTCTCTCTCTTCCTCTTCATCGGAACCACAGCTTTTGCTCAGGATCCTGAAGAAATTGAGTCTGAAGAGGTAACAGCTACTGAAGAACCGGAAGGTGGCGCAATTGACGATGTAGTCAAGAAGGAAATCATGGGCGAACGCAGGGTACTGCCTTATCAGCCTGTTCGCGAAAGCGACGTTTTCTGGGAAAAGCGTATCTGGCGCGTCATTGACGTTCGTGAGAAAATGAACCTGCCGTTCGCTTATCCCGAACAGCCTTTCTTCAAAATTCTCTCCGACGCTGCAACAAAGGGCGACCTCCCTGTTTACAGTGTTGACGAAGACGGAGCCAAATTCAAAAAGCGCCTGAGCACAGAAGATGTCCTCTCTATGCTCTCCAAGTCGGATACTGTTATTACTTTCGATCCTGAAACTTACGAGGAGAAGATCACGATTGTAAATAACGATATCAACTGGGAGGATGTCAAGCGCTTCCGTATCAAGGAAGTATGGTTCTTCGACAAGGAAACTTCAACCATGCAGGTTCGTATCCTCGGTATCGCTCCGATGATTGACGTGCGCGACAATGAAGGTAACTTCCGCTTCGAAAAGCCAATGTTCTGGGTGTATTACCCGCACGCACGCGAACTGTTCGCGCGCCACCGCGTATACACTATGGGCGGCAATATGAACGCGACTATCTCCTGGGATGACTACTTCGAAATGCGCTATTTCGCAAGTTACGTTTACAAGGAGTCTAACGTGTACGACCGCAAACTGGAAGACTATATCCCGCCGAGCGTGGATCTGCAGATGGAATCAGAGCGTATCAAAGCCGAGATTTTCAACTGGGAGCACGACCTCTGGCAGTATTAATCTCCAGTTGTTGTCAAACAACCTGTTATCCCGGATCTTCATACCTGAAGATCCGGGATTTTTTGTAAATAGCCGAAATGTCCGGCACCGACTATTTTCCATTCATCCAGCAAAATGAATTATCTGCATGAACGCTTTTCTTTCACTTGGCCGCTACTTTTTTGTGATCCCGTTCGCAGTGTTCGGTCTGTTTCACTTTATGAAAGCTGATACCATGGCCAGCATGGTTCCTTCCTACATGCCCGCAGGTGTAGTATGGGTTTATCTCTCCGGTCTCGGCCTGTTGGCTGCAGCCGTTTCTATCCTTTTGGGCAAGTACGATAAACTGGCTTCGATATTGCTGAGTATCATGCTTCTGCTTTTCGCAGTTATGATTTATCTCCCGGGAGCAATGTCTGGTGGCGAAACAGCCCATTCAAGCCTCGGTTATTTGCTGCGCGACCTTAGTCACGCAGGTGCTGCCATGCTCTATGCTGCCAATCTGGCCAAAGATCGCTCTTTGATTGGCTGATCTGTTTCAGAAGGCATCCTTTGCTTCAAATTTCATCTGCACGCCGCCCGCCGGATGCGTAAACTGAAGGCGATCGGCGTGCAGGTGAAGTCTGGTACATTCCGTACCGTATAATTCGTCGCCTGCGATAGGCGCATTGAGTCCATCCGGGTGGGCAGCGTGTACTCTGAGCTGGTGGGTACGACCCGTCACCGGGTAAAAATGGATTCTTGTCCTGTTTGCCTCATAACCACACACCTGCCAGTGTGTGCGGGCAGCCTTCCCGTGTTCGTGGCACACCATCTGTCTCGGACGGTCGTCGAGGTCCACACGAAGCGGCAGATCAATGGTGCCTTCCCGCTCCATTACTATCCCGTCAAGCAGGGCAGTGTATCTTTTTTCCACGCTTCTTGTCAGAAACTGCTGTTGCAGTATCTTGTGCGCCGCAGTATTCAGCGCCAGCAGCATCAGACCTGAAGTGGACATATCGAGCCGGTGAACGATTAATGGCCCTGTTGCGCTGGGGTATTTTGCCCTGATTCTTGTAAAAACGGAGTCGCTTTCCTCCTTTCCGGGTACAGAAAGCAGTCCTGAGGGCTTCTCCACGACTACAATATGTTCGTCTTCGTACAGAATTACGAGATCGTGATCAGGTCCCGTCCGGCTCTCCGCCTGCTCCACCTCCGTTCCATCCAGCATGTGACTCAGTATGGGCAGGCACTTTCCCCGGCATGCCGGATAGAAATGGCCATGCCGGCGGATTTCCCCCGCAGGAGATGCTCCCCACCAGAATTCTGCCAATGCTACCGGCCTGAGTTGTTCTGCAAATGCGTACTGCAGCAGTTTGGGACCTGCGCACTCACCCGCACCCGCAGGGGGCTGAACGCCGGTATGCAAAAAAATTTCTCCCAGGCTCTTGCGCTCTCCCCGCACGTTCAGAAATGAGTAGTGATTGAATATCTGTTGTTGAAGAGCCGCTGATCCCCGTTTTCTCTCCTCCTTCAGCGCCTGCAGACGGGCATTATATTGCTCCAGATTACTGCTTGCTTCCTCAATACGCGTTTTCCAGTACCTTTTCAGATCCTTCATCTCGAAATGATCACGGGCGCTTTCATTTCGCAGCTGCTCCCTTGTTTCCTCGCCGGCATCAGCCCTTCTGGTATTTCTGTCAGCTTTTGCAGCCCGGTGTCTTTCTTTTAACGCTTCGATTCTGGTATCTGCTTCCGATATTTCATCCTGCAACTTTTGTTGCAACGCTATAAAAACAGCACTGTTTTCAAGCTGTCCGGCCTCCAGATTGATTGAATTCAGTACAGCCTCGCCTTTTCGAAAGAAGCCCTCCTCTTCCAGTATGTCAAATACGGGTGGAACAAAACCCTCGTGATGATTGACTCCCGCCAGCTTCCCGGAAAAGGCGGCCAGATATCCGGTCTCGCCGGTATTCCGGCTCTGAACTACCAGTACTCCGAACATTTTGCCACACGAGCCCTGATCATTAGTGAATCCGAAATTATGAATTTTCTCCAGCTCTTTCATCCTGTATTCCAGTTCCTGCACGGCTCTCAGGCACAACGGATGTGGCTGGTAGCTGAAAGGATTGTTGAGGCGCTGTGGTATCTCTTCTGCTGAAACCGGCCTGTCAAAGGGTATGAAGCAGGCTGGCAGGCTTTCGTTGCGGGTCATATTTGTATGTGTTCACCAATTTCCAATCATGAGTGGGTCCGTCAGGAGAAGACGACTTTGTGTTCCGTCAGAAATCAGTTGTGATTGGTGACGTGATATTCATTGTCGCTTTGTTTCGGGGTACAGAGACAGGCATGGAATTACTCTCCCTTTCTTGTTCTGGCTCTTTCTTTGGCAGCCCTGATATCTGACAGTGCCGGCTTCAGATTGCGTTTTTCAGACACGACTGTTTCTGCCTGCTGAATAGCTTCAGGGCTTCCGGCTGCCTCCAGTGCCAGTATGGACTTTCGCACCTCGGCTGGTGTCCTCGCCTCCGAGATCTGTTTCACAATAGCATGATCAATAGATGTTTGCACCTGTTTCAAGGTGTCTTTCGGGATGTCTTCCAGCACGATCGCCAGTTTGTCTCCGGCAGGATAGTCGCGCAGGTAAGCACTTATTTTGGCTGAACTGGGCTTCAGACGCAAGCTGAGCAGATAAGCATCTTCAAGTCCCTGAACAAGACTGTCGGAGGTGTTTTTTTGCCTCGCAATGGAATCTCTGAGTTCAGGCAGGCGCTCGCTTTCCGGAAAATCCTTTACGAAACTGATAAACCCGCTGGCTGCAGGGGCCTGAGCAAGGGAGATCAGCCTCCTTGACTCTATCTGCATGATGCGGTCAATAACCTGCGCTTTGAACCGGCCATTTCCGGCAAATTCTGCTTCATACAGCCGCCAGTCCGACAAATTATCAGTTTTTACAGCTTTGTAAAAAAGGGCTTTTTCCACATTTGAAGCTGCATCGGGCACCTTGCGGTATTTGCCGGCGTAAGCAGTATATCCATCGGCTTCATCGCGCAGGCTGGCTATCCACCAGTCACGCGTGTATTCGGGAGTCAGCGCCCATACGGCCGTGCTGCCTGTAAGGAGCAGTGCCATCACGATGGCAGCGGCTCGCCCGCGTGTGGACTTGCGCGCGGGTTCATCAATGAGCGGGGATGGTGGAGTGGGGGAGGCGTATTCACTGTCTGTTTTGAGTACATCAGCCTCAAAATAACCTGTATCAGCCCCCAGTTTCAAAACCGGTCCCGATCGCTTTATTTCTCCGCCGTTATCTTCCTGTTGGGTAGATTCGCTGCCAACGGTGACCGTTTCCAGAACAGACACTTCTTTCGGTACATATTTTCCGAGATCAGGCAAAAATTCCATCATGGAAATTTTAACCAGCAGCTGATGCTGACCAGTCATTCCGGGGGTTACACTGAAAATCCATTGTGTATATCCCGTCGCGCGGACCAGCTGACCGGCAGCACTGAGCGATTTGACGGTGAAAACTCCGTCGGCAGGGTCCAGCAGTTCAGCAGTCATCATATCCGACACTTCCACACGTTCCTTCACCGTTACGTTCTGATCAAGTACGACGTCCTGGAATATCGCATCGTCTTCAACGGCCACCCTGATTATACAGATAACAGGTTTCAAAAGCGGCATCTGACGAGGAATCCGGTACAGAACACTTCCGTATTTTGTACCGTCCGGTTCACCGGTGTTTTCAATCGGGTCAGCGAAATCAGACTCTCCAAGTGCGGAAATCAAATCCATACAGTTCGCCCGTATGGTATCCAGCCTTTGCTGAAAATCATCTGTATCAATGGTATTTCTGAAGTACGCTTTATTGGCGTCCTTCAGCTGTCCCTGCATAACTACCACCGTATTATACTTCTCCTGATGCTCAGGGAGCAAGTCTCTGAGTGCCTGTAATGCCGCCGGAAGATCTTCAATCAGAAGATCTTTCAATTCTTTTTTAAGTTCAGAAAGAGGCCTTGACAGAGACATGAGCGTGTGCGTTCACAGATATTGACGCTTTTTTGCATCAATATGGTATCTTTAGCGCGAAATTAATTCAAACATGCGTTTTTTTACATTCTTTTTGCTCTTTTTACTGCAGATACAATCTGCTTACACACAGGAACACCAGGCTTACACCCCTGACCCCGATCCGGCTATCCGGCAGCGGCTGGAGGAGTGGCAGGATCTCAAGTTTGGTTTGCTGATGCACTGGGGTGCATACAGTCAGTGGGGAATAGTTGAAAGCTGGAGTATTTGTCCGGAAGATCTGGGCTGGGCTACCGGAGCCAGAAAGCCCGGCGTGTCCGATAACTACAACGACTATGTCAGCGCCTATGAGAATCTGAAGACTACCTTCAATCCGGCGAAGTTCAACCCCGAAAGGTGGGCAGCAGCAGCCAGGGAAGCCGGGATGAAGTATGTGGTTTTCACAACCAAACATCACGATGGTTTCTGCATGTTTGACTCCGATCAGACAGATTACAAAATAACAGATCCGGGTTGTCCCTTTTCCTCCAACCCGCGCAGCAATGTGGCAAAGGAAGTGTTTGGCGCCTTTAGAAATGAAGGATTGTGGACAGGGGCCTATTTTTCCAAGCCCGACTGGCACTGCGATGCCTACTGGTGGAAGAAGTTTCCCGCTTCCGACAGAAATTGCAACTATTCTATTGCCAAATACCCCGAACAGTGGGAAAGGTATGTGCAATATACCCATAATCAGATAGACGAACTGATGTCTGACTATGGGAAAATGGATATCCTCTGGCTCGACGGCGGCTGGGTACGCATCAAAACACAGTCTGAAATAGTGGCTGAACTCACCGAAGTGTATGAGGGAAGTCGCTGGGCCCGCAATCCGCAAAGTCAGGATATCAGAATGGGGGAAATTGTACAAAAAGCCAGAGCCAAACAACCCGGTCTGATTGTGGTGGACAGGGCTGTCCCCGGACAGTATCAGAATTATCTCACTCCGGAGCAGCATATCCCCGATGAGGGATTACCCTATCCGTGGGAAACCTGTATGACCATGGCCGGAAGCTGGAGCTATGTACCGAACGACAAGTACAAGCCGACCGATGAGCTGATTGAAAAACTGGTAGATATTGTGAGCAAGGGGGGTAATTTCCTGCTCAATATCGGCCCGGGTCCCGACGGCGAATTCGACCCGGTGGCATACGACCGTCTCCGGGAAATCGGAGAGTGGATGAAAGTAAACGGGGAGGCGGTATATGGAACGAGAATGGCCGAAACCTTCAGTGAGGGCGACAATATCCGCTTTGCACGCTCCAAAGATGGTCGCAGATTTATTTATCTGTTCCAGCCCCCCGGAGAAAAGGTCACAATTTCCAAAATGCCTTTTGAAAAGGGGGCAAAATTGAGAATGCCTGGCACGAATGCCCGTATTACCTGGAAACAGACAGGCGACGGCGTCGAAATCAGTATTCCGGCCGCCGCTGTTTCTGCCGGCAAGTATGTCTGGGTACTGGAGTATTCTGTTGGGAGGTAGGTTATTCATCTCTGTTTATCTTGTTCAACTCATGCAAAGAAGAAAATTTATCAGAAATTCTGCGATAACCGGTATCGGCCTGTCCCTCGCCGGTCTGTCCTCCTGTATATATATAGGAAGAACGGGTCGCTTTGATGTCGAAGAGGTATCGGTAGATCAGCTTCAGCAGGCCATGAACGAAGGCAGGCTTACCTCGGTTGAGCTCGTGAAGGCATATCTTGCCCGGATTGGCGAGATTGACAAGTCCGGGCCATTGCTCAACTCGGTTATTGAACTCAATCCGGATGCTCTTTCGGTTGCGGCTGCCCTTGACGACGAACGAAAGTCGGGTAAGGTCAGAGGCGCTCTTCACGGAATACCTGTGATGCTGAAAGACAATATTGATACGGCCGACAAGATGCAGACTACGGCAGGCTCGCTGGCCATGGTAGGCAATATCGCCTCCCGGGATGCATTTGTCGTTGCCCGGCTCAGGGAAGCAGGAGCCGTGATTCTCGGTAAAACCAATCTCAGTGAATGGGCCAACTTCCGCTCTACCCGTTCCGCCAGTGGGTGGAGCAGCAGGGGCGGACAAACCAGAAATCCGTACGTAACTGATCGTTCGCCTTGCGGTTCCAGTTCCGGCTCGGCGGTGGCCGTGGCAGCCAGTCTGTGCGCTGTTGCCGTGGGTACCGAAACCGATGGCTCAATTGCATGTCCGGCATCGGTAAACGGCATTGTGGGTATCAAGCCAACTGTCGGACTGGTGAGCCGTACGGGTATCATACCAATCTCGAAAACACAGGATACCGCCGGCCCCTTCGGGCGAACAGTCAGGGATGCGGTATATTTATTGCAGGCACTCGCAGGCCCGGATGCTTCCGATGAATCAACTGCCGGTGCCCGGGAATATATACAGTCCGATTATACCCGTTTTCTCGACACCAGTGCACTTTCAGGTAAAAGAATTGGTATTGAGAAATCGTATCTGAAAAACCATGAGGCTGTTGACAAGCTACTGAGTGAGGCTCTTCAGATACTCAGAGACAAAGGCGCTGAAATAGTGGAAGTTGAATATCTGGCCGAACTGCAGAAAAACGGTGATGCCGAATTTGATGTGCTCAAGTATGAATTCAAGGACGGACTGAATAAATATCTGAGTACTTCAAATGCCAGCGTCAAAAGTCTTCAGGACGTCATTGAATTCAACAAATCGCATGAGCAGACGGCAATGCCTTATTTCAGACAGGAAATCCTGGAGGCCAGTCAGGAACTTGGTAATCTATCCGACCCTGCCTATCTGGTTGCGCTTGAAAAGTCACACCTGTACACACAGAAGGTACTCAATACGCTCATGACAGACAACAAGCTCGACGCAGTCTGTGGTCCGGCAAATGGCATACCCTGGTGCATTGATCCCCTGAACGGCGATCAGTGGACGGGTTACGGTGCCTATTCACCGGCTGCAGTAGCTGGATATCCTTCCGTCACAGTACCCATGGGGCAGATTGACGGCTTGCCGGTCGGACTGGCTTTTTTTGCCGGTGCCTGGGAGGAGGGCAAGCTGATTGGCCTTGCGTACGCGTACGAGCAGGCGAGCGGGCGACGGCAAAAGCCGGCTTTCCGGGAACGGGCTGGCTACTGATTTCTGAAGCGGGGGCTGATAAACTCCCATTCTCTGATATGGGCATTCCGGTGCTCCTTCTGCTGAATGTTGTTAAATTGTTCGGTCAGTTCGGGGTGCTCTTCGGCCACATTGATGCGTTCTGACGGATCCGACTCCAGGTTATAGATTTCCCAGGGAGCATCGGGATTTTTCCTGACGTTTGTTCTCACGCCCTTCCAGTTTTTCATTCTGACGGCAACCTGGCCACCCTTCTCGGGGTATTCGAAGTACAGGTACTGGTGGGCCCGTTGTTTTTCATTTCTTCCGCGCAGTTCGGGAAGGAATGAAATGCCGTCTGTCTCGTCAATATCAGATCGGGTGATATCGGCCAGGGTTGCCATCAGGTCGTACTGGGTACTGATATGGGTGCTTCCGGAGCCTGCCCTGACTTTTCCCGGCCAACGCACCATGAACGGTATCCGGATACCACCTTCGTACAGATCCATCTTGTTGCCCCGGAGTATTCCCTGGCTGTTAAAGAAATAGGTGTCGGCCCCGCCAGTGAAGGTTGCCCCGTTATCGCTGGAGAACATGACAATCGTATGCCGGCTGAGATCCTCCTCTTCCAGTGTTCGCAGAATTATGCCTGCCTGATCGTCGAGACAGGTAACCATCCCGGCATAGGTAGACCGCGGATATCGGGTGGAAGCATAGCCCCGCTCCCCGTGGTACGGACTTTCCTCGAACTTTCCCCGGTACAGGCTGACATATTCCGCTGGAGCCTGCAGCGACAGGTGCGGCAGCGTGTAAGGTAAATACAGAAAAAATGGCTTTTTTTTGTGTGTCCGGATGAATTCAACAGCTTTCTCAGTTATTTTCTGTGGAGCGTAAGTGCGACCGGTGAAATATTCAAAGTCCTGATCTCTGGCTGTTTCCGGATTCAGCGGCTTGTGTACATAAATTTCGGCATTATCAAGGGTGTCCTGCAGGTCATTTTCCCACAGGTGGGCAGGGTAGTGGTTATGAGCCTGCTTCTGGTCGAGGTAGCCATAGTAATAGTCAAATCCGTGTTTCAGCGGACTGCCTGAGTTGTGTGGCATTCCGAGCCCCCACTTCCCGCAGAGGGCAGTGGTATAGCCCTTTTTTTTCAACATGGAGGGCAGCGTTAAAATGCCGGGAGGGAGTGGCATTTGTCCGCCTTCCAGACTGTCTGCGAATTCTCCCAGTTCATAATTCCCCCTGATGTAAGAGTGCCCGGCGTGCTGACCGGTCATGAGCATACATCGTGCAGGCGCGCACACCGGAGCGCCCGTGTAGTGATGGGTGAATACCATCCCTTCTGATGCCATCCGATCGAGATGGGGTGTCATGATTTTCTCCTGTCCGTAGCAGCCAAGCTCTCCGTAACCGAGATCATCAGCATAGATATAAATAATATTTGGCCGGTTCGGACGAAATGGAATACAGCACTGAAAGATGCTTATACAGGTCAGAATCGCCGTTATTCCGTTGATTTTATTCATAAATGGCTGTTTTTTGCTGGTGAAAATAATCTGTTGAAACGAATAGTGACAGGTCAAACTGTCAAACTCAGGTTAAATGGAAATTTTATCCAACCAATCAGCGTAAAAACCGTTTATTTTGCGCAGATTAGGTGAAGAATATCCGGCTGATACCGGTTCAATGGTCTGTTTAAAGTAGCACTGCTGACATGCAAAAAGACAATTATTCCCTGCTAATTGAAAAGCTCGACGCTTTCATCCGCAAGTATTACATCAATCAGTTGGTTCGCGGCTCACTCTATACGGTGGGTCTGATACTCGGTTTATTCATACTGCTGAATGTTGCGGAGTATTATCTCTATTTTGGTACTACCACCCGTACAGTATTGTTCTGGGGATTTGTGGGTACGAGTATGCTGGCTACCTGGAAGTGGGTTGCACTGCCACTGATGCACTATTTCAATCTCGGACAGGTAATCAATCACGAACAGGCCGCCGTCATAATTGGTGAGCATTTTACCAATGTGAAAGACAAACTGCTGAATATTCTTCAGCTCAGGCAGCAAAGCAGCAATGCTATTTATGCCGAGCTCATCAACGCGAGTATCAACCAGAAGACGGAAGAAATCAGGCTTGTACCGTTCCAGTCGGCTATTGATCTGAATAAAAACCGGAAATATCTCCGGTATGCTCTTCCGCCGCTGCTGTTGCTGCTCTTCCTGATGCTGGGCGCGCCCAATATCATCAGGGAAGGAGCCACACGTCTGTGGAACAGTAGAACAGCGTATGAAAAACCCGCCCCCTTCCGTTTTATCGTCCAGACCGACAGTCTGCAGGCTGTGCAGTTTTCGGACTACGATCTCAGAATCAAAGTGGAGGGAAATGCACTTCCGAACGAGGTATTCATCAACCTGGGCAATGTGCAGTATCGTCTGACCAAGGACGCTGCCGACCAGTTTTCCTACAAGTTTGTCAATATTCAGAAAGATACCCGCTTCAATTTGTTCGCTGGTGGCGTCGAAAGTCGTGAGTATCAGCTCAATGTACTTCGCAAGCCCAACATACTGTCTTTTGCCACAAAACTCAATTACCCGGCATACATCGGAAGACAGTCGGAGGAATTGTCCAACATCGGCGATCTGGTGGTGCCTGCCGGAACCAGTATCGCCTGGTCATTCAATGCGCAAAGTACCGACAATCTGGCCATTCGATTCGGCAATGAGGCGCCTGCAGACGCGAAAAGAGCTGATGACGAGCTGTTTCAGTACAGCAAACGCGCTCTGAAGGATGAACTGTACAAGGTTTTTCTAAGCAACAGTTTTCTCAAGGGTGCAGATTCGGTAGCATACACCATTACTGTTATCCCCGATCTCCACCCGCAGATTACTGTGGAGGAGTTCAAGGACAGTGCCAATATGAAGTTGTCCTTTTTTGCCGGAGAAGTTTCTGACGACTACGGACTGCAGCAGCTGACCTTCAACTATCAGATCAGAAAGGCAAAAGGTGGCCAGCTCCCGATGAATACGGTCAAGCTGGACAAGCCCGCCGGGAAACAGGCACAGTACAACTACAGCTGGGATATCCGCGATATTCAGCTGGAGCCCGGAGATGAAGTGCAGTACTACTTCGAGGTACTGGACAACGATGCAGTGAATGGTTCAAAAAGTGCGCGTACCGGTCTCATGCAGTACAAGGTGCCCACGCTGGATCAAATGCAGCAGCAGCAGGCAGAGAACAGCGAGGAAATCAGGAAAGACCTGGACAAGGCTCTCAAAGAGAGTATGAAAATTCAGGAAGAACTCAGAAAACTCCGCGAAAAAGTGCTCCAGAAGAAGGAACTTGACTGGCAGACGCGCAAGGAAATGGAGCGCCTGATGGAGCGGCAGAAGGCGCTGCAACAGCAAATGGAAGAGGCAAAACAGAATTTTGAGCAGAATAAACAGCAGCAGCAGGAGTTCAATCAGCAGACCGAGCAGATGCAGCAGAAGCAGGAACAGTTCGAGCAGATGTTCAATGAAACGATGTCGGAGGAGATGCAGAAGCTCATGGAGGATATCGAAAAACTGCTGCAGGAGCAGAACAAGGATCAGGCCCTCGAGAAAATGGATGATATGAAATCCAACAACGAGGAACTCTCCAAAGAACTGGAACGCCTGCAGGAGCTCTATAAACAACTGGAAGTGGAGCAAATGCTCGATCAGCAAATCGAAAAGCTGGATGAACTGGCAAAAGAGCAGGAGGAACTCGCTGAAAAAACAGAAAACGAGGAAAAGTCGCAGGATGAACTCGCCAAAGATCAGCAGAGCCTGAATGAAAAAATGGAAGAGCTCACCAAAAAAATGGACGAGCTGCTCAAAAAGAATGAAGATCTGAAGCGCCCGGAGAAGATTGATGACAACAAGCAGGAGATGAATGATGCGAAGCAGGATATGAAGGACGCCAAACAGGATCTCGGAGAGAAGAAGAATAACAAGAGCGCCAGCAAGAAGCAAAAGTCGGCCGCCAACAAGATGAAGAACATGGCGAACAAGATGAAGCAGGACAAGGAGTCGGGCGCCGCAGCTGAAATGGAGGAAGACCTGAAAGCAATCAGACAGTTGCTCGAGAATCTGGTCGGACTGTCCTTTGCACAGGAAGAAAACATGAAGGAAATAGGATCTGCAACCATCAATACACCTTATTATGTGTCTCTGATGCAGCAGCAGTATAAAATCAAGGACGACTTCCGCATCGTGGAAGACAGCCTCCAGGCACTGGCCAGTCGCCAGTTTCAGATTTCCGGAATTATTACGGAGAAGGTAACAGAAATCAAGGGGTTTTTCAAGGATGGACTGGAGGAACTGGAGGAGCGGCGTACCAATACCGCGAATGTACAACAGCAGGGTGCCATGAAGAGCATGAATGATCTTGCACTGCTGCTGTCTGATGCGATGCAGAACATGCAGGAGCAGATGGCGTCCGGTATGCCCGGAAACCAGAGCTGTCAGAAACCCGGGAAAGGTCAGGGTCAGGGTAAAGGCAAGAACAAGGGCGACGGAGAGCCCAAGGACAAGCTGAGCAAGGGCCAGGAGGATTTGAATAAAATAATGAAGGACCTCAAGGAGCGGCTCGAAAAACAGGGAAAAAGTGGCGGTGGTGGCGGACAGCAGCCTTCCAACAGCAAGGACTTTGCACAGTTGGCTGCCAAGCAGGCTGCTCTCCGGAATGCACTTCGCCAAAAGCAGAAAGAACTGCAGGAACAGGGCAAGGGCGACAAGGCCCTGGATGATATCATGGGCGAGATGGACAAAATCGAGAAGGAGCTTGTCAACAAACGCCTCACAGAAGAAATGATGCGCCGTCAGGAGCAGATACTCACCCGCCTGCTTGATCACGAGAAGGCAGAGCGCGAGCGCGAACAGGATGAACAGCGTCAGGCGGAGGCAGCCCGACAGGTACAGCCCAAAATGCCGCCTGCCCTGGAGGAGTATCTCAAAAAGCGCCGCGCTGAAATAGAACAGTTCCGCACGGTATCTCCCGCATTGAAACCCTATTACAAACAGCTTGTCGAGGAGTACCTTAAGGGCGAATAAGCATATTTGCAGTGATGTCAAACAGAAAAATTATGGTCTCCGGCTGCTTTGATCTGCTCCACAGCGGTCATGTGGCATTTCTTCAGGAGGCTTCCCGACTGGGCAATCTGTATGTATGCATTGGATCCGATGATACCGTAAGTGGCCTGAAGGGCCGCCGCCCCGTCAACTCGCAGCAGGAGCGAAAATTCATGCTCGAAGCGCTGAAATGCGTACATGAAGTACGGGTAAGCCGGGGTTCGGGCATCATGGATTTTCTTCCTGAACTGGAAGATATCAGGCCGGACGTGTTTTTTGTCAATGAAGATGGCCACACACCTGCCAAAGAGGCACTGTGTTCAGAAAAAGGCATAGAATACACGGTTTCGCGCCGTATTCCTGCCGGCGAGTTGCCTGTAAGGAGTACAACGGCACTCCGGGAAGTATGTACCATTCCGTATCGAATTGATCTTGCCGGCGGATGGCTCGACCAGCCCTGGGTGTCTGCCTGTTACCCCGGGCCGGTTCTCACAGTCAGTATTGAACCTACTCAGGCTTTCAATTTCAGGAGCGGAATGGCTACCAGTACCCGGAACAAAGCCATAGAACTGTGGAAAACAACCTTGCCACCCGGCGATCCGGAGCAAATTGCCCGCCTGCTGTTTGCCTACGACAATCCGCCCGGCACCAAAGAGATTGCGGGTTCGCAGGACTCCATTGGTATTGTTATGCCAGGACTGAACAAGTCGAACTACACGGGCAGTTACTGGCCCTCTTCCATAGACAGCGTGCACGATGAAGATGTGCTGGCATGGCTGGAGGACAGGCTGTATCTGGTTACGCTGGGGCCCAGAACCAGTGATTATGACGTGCTTTCCGACACAAAAATAGATGCAGCGGGTGCACGTGCGCTTGCAGAAGCTGCGGATGGGTGCTGGAAGGCAGTCATGGCAAGGGATGCTGTATCATTCGGACATCACTTCCGGCTTTCATTTGAAGCCCAGATTGCCATGTTCCCCAATATGGTTGACGACGGTATTATGAATATGATAGAGCAGTATCGCGGGACTGCCCTGGGCTGGAAGCTGAGCGGAGCCGGCGGGGGAGGCTACCTGATACTGGTCTCCGAGACGCCGATTGAACCTGCTGTACGCGTGAAGATAAGACGTAAAGAAGGCTGATATCATGCTGCTTCGTCTTGATCTGCTCAGGTATCAGTCAAAACTCGGTGTGTCCGGAGCCGGTGGCAACCGCCAGGTGTTCGATCCCGTCAGAAAAAAGTACGTTGCCCTGACACCGGAAGAGCATTTGAGGCAGTTATTTCTGCTTTACCTTGTAGAAGAAAAAAAATACCCTCCCGGCAGAATCAGGTCGGAGATAGGCATAGAGGTGAACGGGATGAGAAAGCGGTGCGATATCGTTGTATTCGATGCGCAAATCAATCCCTGGCTGCTGGTGGAGTGCAAATCGCCGGCTGTGGAACTTACACAGGCGGTCTTTGAACAGGCAGCAGCATATAACCTGCGGTTGAGAGCGCCGTTTATGGCTATTACCAACGGCCTGGCTACATACTGCTGCGCGCTTGATTTCGAGCGGTCAGGATTTACCTATCTCGACGGATTGCCTGATATTCCTCCTGCCTCTTGAGTATTCAGCAGTTGAGGGCTCCGCAAACCGAGATAACCTGCCCGCTGACATAGGCACCCATGTCCGATGCGAGAAATACGCAGGTATTGGCCACATCGTCGCCCGAGCCGAATCTTTTCAGCGGGATACCCGCCAGATAGCTTTCCTTTGTTTTTTCATCCAGTGCGTCGGTCATTTCCGTGGCGATGAATCCGGGTGCGATAGCGTTACAGCGTACACCGCGGGAGCCGTACTCCTTGGCTATTGATTTGGAAAAGCCGATGATTCCAGCTTTGGATGCTGCGTAGTTGGCTTGTCCCTGCTGTCCGAAGACACCTACCACAGAACTCATATTGATGAAAGAACCACCGCTCCGGATCATGTGCTTGAGTGCGTGTTTGGTCACATTGAACACCGATTTCAGGTTGGTCTGAATAACCTCGTCCCACTGCTGCTCGGTCATGCGGAGCATGAGGGTATCCCTGGTAATCCCGGCGTTATTGATCACGATATCAAGCTTGCCAAAATCTGCAACAATGCTGTTGATGAGCGATTCAGCCTGTGCAAAATCGCCGGCATCACTTTGATAGGCCCGGGCTGATTCACCAAGTTCGGCGGCGAGCGCTTCAGAGCGGGCAGCAGAGCCGGGAGATACGTAGGTAAAGGCGACTTTAGCGCCGTGTTCGATAAACTTGCGCACGAGCGATTCGCCGATTCCGCGGGATCCGCCGGTGATGAGAGCAACTTTTCCTTCCAGAAGTTTCATAGACATAAGTGTGTTAATCAGGCGCAAAGTTCACGAAAAAATGGCAGGAATTGTCTGAACCGGATGAAAAATGAGAACGAAACGGCAATAATACTGTTGATGACACAGACTTGTCTGACTGGATTATCAGATCATATTCTCCAGGCCCTATCTTTACCGCAGAAAAAAGTGCCATGTACGCATACCTGAAAGGAAATATCACGTTCAAAAACCCCGCCTATCTTGTACTGGAGGTGCAGGGTGTCGGCTACCATGTCAATATTCCGTTGAGTACATACACAGCGGTAGAAGGACAGGAGGCCGCGACCATTTATACACATCTCATTGTCAGAGAGGATGCCCACACCCTGTACGGTTTTGCAACACAAACCGAGCGCAGTATGTTCGTCAACCTGATTGGAGTAACCGGAGTGGGAGCCACAACAGCCCAGCTCATTTTGTCATCCATGTCGGTGGACGAAGTTCGTGCCTCAATAATCGGTGAGCAGGCGCACATTTTGCAGAAGGTGAAAGGAATCGGTGCGAAAACCGCCAAGCAGATTATCCTCGATCTGAAAAGCAAACTGAGCAAAGAAGCTCCCGACGGACCGGTATTGTTGCCATTCAGTGTGGACAATGCTGTCAGGGAAGAGGCAATTTCTGCCCTGCTGGCGCTTGGATTCAACAGAATTGCAGTGCAAAAAGCAATCAATAACGTGATTTCAGCAAATCCTGACGCCAGAAAGGTGGAAGATATCATCAGGCTGGCACTAAGGGCGCTTGCGGCATGACGCACTCGTCAAAGTGTTAACTTTTTAAAAACAGCGAATCGGCGCACATTATCCTAATTTTGCAGTCGTTTTGATCATATCAGAATACAGCGTGTGCAACGAACCGGGCTCCGCCCGACAATTCCGTTCAGCGCATACGCTGGGAACCGAATCAAACATTTCTATTTAAACAGTTTTTCATGAAGAAGATTCTTCTCCTTGCCTTGCTGTTGCCTGCCACGATGTGGGCACAGGGAAATAAAAAAGCAACCACCAGCACGGTATCACTGATTTGCCGGCTCTATGGAACCACGGCTACTGCCGACAGTGTTTACGCCTACGAAAGTATGGGCCTGGCCAACAGGATAGTTGCCCGTGCGGGCCGTCGTGCCACAGACAGTGCATATGTTCTTGTACTTCCCGCCTCTTCACCCAGAATTTATCTGGTTGGCGCCAGTGAGCAGTCAACGGCCAAAGTAATTATGGGTACTGAAAAAGAGGTGACACTCTGGGGAAATACCATGTATATGAACAAGGCGCGTACGGTAGGCTCTCCGGCAAACAAAGAGTTGGAAGCACTTCAGAGCCGGATCACATCCTATCGCGAACAGGCAGCCACACTTCGCTCCCAGTTCAATATGTCCACAGGAAATGCCCGTCCCAAATTTCAGGAAAAACTGGCGCAGTTCGGCAAAGAAAAAGAGAAAATGCTGGATTCGCTTAAAATTGCCAATCCGCTGCTGTGGCGCTATGCAGCACTTAATCTTCCGCCGGACTATGCCGGACAGGAGGGAACAACCGAGGGGTTGTTCTACAGCTCCAGTTTCTTCAGATATGCCGATCTGAAGGACAAGGCATTTGAAGAACTCCCGGAAGTTTTCAGTGCCTTTGAACTTTATACCGCTACACTGCAGTCAATGGGTATCGGAACTGAGCGTATTGCCGAAATCGCACAGGGACACCTGAATGGGATACCAGCAACCAGCCCCACTTATCGAATGGGACTTGGCGGGATAGTTTCCGGACTCAAGAGTACCAACAGCGTGGCATACACCACGTTGCTTCAGAAGTATGTTGATCTGTACAGAAACAGCAGTTACGGAGAGATCCAGCGCCTGGAAATGGACATGCGCCGCGCTTCTGTTAACCTCACCGGGGTAGAGGCCCCCGAGTTGGCCGGTATGACCCCTGACAGCGGTTATTTTTCGCTGAAACAGCTGAGAGGGAAGGTTGTGATGATTGATTTCTGGGCCAGCTGGTGTGGTCCGTGCCGCAGAGAAAACCCGAATGTGGTTGCTAACTACAACATATACAAGGACAAGGGCTTCGAGATACTGGGCGTCAGTCTGGATCGTGAAATCGGTGCATGGAGGAAAGCAATTCAGGCCGATGGACTCCCGTGGTATCATATCAGTGATCTGAAAGGGTGGCAGAGCTCCCATGCGGCACTCTATAATGTGACCTCTATTCCGCAGACACTGCTGCTCGATAAAGATGGAAAAATTATTGCGAGGAATCTGAGGGGCGAGGCGCTCGGTGCCAAGCTGAAGGAGCTGTTCGGTTCGTGACGGATTCTGTCCGGCAGTTCCGGGATAACGGCGCCTGACTGAAAAATAATACCGAAGAATCAGGGGGCTCCGGATCAGCTGTTGCTGTTCCGGAGCTTTTTTATTGCTTTAATACTATAAATTTGCTGAAAAGTCGGGTGCTGCGCAACCTGGTGTATTTAATTACCGTGATAATAGTCAGTTGCATGCTGTGAATCTGGACCAAATCATCGAAGGTTGCCGTGTGGGCGACAGGCGGAGCCAGCAACAGTTGTTCTCCCGCTTTTACAATTATGCCATGACGATCGCGCGTCGTTACATGGGCTCCCGTGATTTGGCCGAAGAGATAGTTAGTGATGCTTTTTTCAAGGCTTTCACCAAGATTAATCTTTATGAAGGATCCATGCCTTTTCAGCCATGGCTCAGACGAATCGTTATCAATACTGCCATCGATCGCCTTCGTTCCAATATTGCAGAAAAACTCGCCCTGGATTCTCTTGTGCAAACAGAACCGTATGAGGATTCCACGATCATTGCCGATTTGACGAGGGAGCAAATCTGGGCGATGCTCGATAATTTGCCACCGGGTTATCGTGCGGTTTTTAATCTCGCAGTTGTTGACGGTTATACGCACGAAGAGGTGGCGGAAACACTCGGAATAACCATCGGGGCTTCCAAGTCCAATCTTTCCAGAGCCCGGCAGTACTTGCGCCGTTTGCTTCGGAACGAATTTGAATTTTTTGAATAATTACAATTCCAGGGTAAATATCCGCTTATGAAGGAATTTGATCGTTATTTCTCCGAAAGGCTGAATGAAGAAGTGCAGTTTCCAAATCGGGAGAAGAACTGGATGGAAATGTCCAGGCGCCTCGATGCACTCGAAACCGGTGCAGGACTGATGAGATCAAGGCTCGGTCCGTGGAAGGCTGTTTCGGCACTGGCCGTATTGTGTGCGGGTATGTTCGCCTGGCAGAACTACCGGCTGCAATCGGAATGCGGCAACATGAAAGCACAGATTGCCAGCCTGCAGACATCTGTAGCTGGTATCGCCCGTATTGCCGAGGCGATGGATAGCCTGAAGAATACGCAGGAGAAAACACTGCTTGCCGTGTCACAATATGCCGGAGCAGATTCCAGGCAAACAAATCCAGTCCCTTATTATTATGCGCCTGCCGGACCGGGTGCTCAGCAGATATCAGTACCCGCCGTTTCAGGGCCGCAGGAAAATTTGACGCAGGCCCCGACCGGAAGTAACCCTCCGGTGAACAATTTTGATCATCTGGCTAAAAAACGCTCCACGGAAATTCGGAGTGGTAAAAGAGAAGTTGCTGCTGTATTACCTGCTTTTTCACAGACCGGACCCGGACGTGCCTCTTATCGTTACAGGCTCGGTCTCTCGGCTGTGGTCGGGAAAATGATGCCTGATGTTAACGGCATTTCATTTGTCCGGGGACAGGGTATTACTGCCGAGTACAAACTCTGGAAGAATTACTGGGTTGGAGCTACTGCCGAATGGCTTACACACGATCTGGATGCTTCTTCATATCCGGGCTCCCTGAAGCAGCCGGAAGGGGATACCATACCTGGCCCAATCTGGGGCTGGGGCTGGTCGTGGCATCACTACCGACTGATTGGTGTGGAGAGTACACAGCAGACCCGGCACTATTCGGTGGGTGTCAGGTATGAAATTCCAACCCGCTGGTTACTTAAACCGTCAGTCAGGCTGTCTTACAGCTGGATAAAGGCCGCGCCCTCTACGGTAACATATACCTATTTCAAGCGCAATCACTTTCCGTACAGCGATCCGACAGAATATTACGCTGTGGTTAAAACGAATCCGGGATTACTGGGGGAACAGTGGCGTCTGGGCTTTGGACTCGAGCGCGATATGCCCCGCTGGTCGTTTGGATTAATGGCAGAGTATTCGAGGAAGAATCAGATTTCCAGCACCGGAATGGGAGTATTGTTCCTCAGAGGGGGAATCAGTTACAAACTTTAACATGACAATTTTAGCAATAAACGCAACCAGTTGCGCTTTCATCCGTAAAAGTAAGTATTCACGGCGCTGATCCTTTTTTCAGATTGCTGTGAAATTGAAGAGTAATTTCCGCTATACAGTTTTACTTTTGTCCCTCGGCCGCGTAAGGCGCCGGGGGATTTTTTTAAAAACATTCAAGCCATGCAAAAACTATACATTTTCCCGTTACTTCTGATTGTTTTCGTCATTTTTTCATGCGATAAGAACACTTCCGAGGTTGATTATCTGAGTCAGGCCGATTGTTCGGGTGTTGACTTTGCCACGAATACCTATACCAACAACATCAAGGATATCATGGATACCTATTGTGCCCTTTCTGGCTGCCACAATGCTTCGAGTAAAGAGGCGGGTGTTGACCTGAGCACTTATGCCAAAACAAAAAATGCGTTTGAAACAACCAGTTGTCTGTGCACCATTCACCATGGCAGCGGATGCAGTCCGATGCCCAAGGGTGGCGCCAAGCTGAGCGATGCCACCATCAAGCTGATTGATTGCTGGGCGAAAAATGGTTATCAGGAATAAATTCAGTGACCAGTGCTGCTCCCACCGGATGTGGCACCATTAAAACCATATCACAATGTGGCTCCATATACCCGACGATTCAGACTTCTCCATCCATAACCTGCCCTATGGCATCTTTTGTCCGCCGGGAAGCAATACTCCCCGGGCGGGTATAGCTATCGGCAACCACATTGTTGATTTGTCAGCCGCCGCCGGTACAGGCATGTTCGGGAAGCGCCGGCTCTTTGGCAGGGTATTCACCCGGCCGGTACTGAATGAATTCATTGCGCTGGGGAAACCTGTTACCGGCAAAATAAGAAAGAAAGTACGTGAGTGGCTTGAGTTGCCGGAGCGCCCTGATAATGCCGATGCAATATTATGCGACAGGAAGGCATCAACCATGCTGATGCCTGTTCATGTTCCGAATTACACGGATTTTTACAGCAGTATGGAGCATGCCAGCAATGTTGGCAAGATGTTTCGTCCTGATGGCAACCCGCTGTTGCCCAACTGGAAGTGGATACCGGTTGGATACCACGGGCGCGCCTCATCCATTGTGGTGAGCGGCACCCCGGTCCGCCGTCCGTCCGGACAGATATTACTTCCCGGCGGCAGTCCTGATACGCCGGTATATTCCAGGTCAAGGCAGATGGATTTTGAGCTGGAGATGGCTTTCATTGTGGGCAAGGAAAGCAGGCTGGGAGAGCCTGTCCCGGTTGAGAAGGCTGAGGAGTATATTTTCGGAGTGGTTCTCTTCAACGACTGGAGTGCGCGCGACATACAGCGCTGGGAATACGTGCCGCTGGGCCCATTTCTGGGAAAAAACTTCGGCTCCAGCATATCTCCGTGGATAGTACCGACAGAGGCCCTGCGCCCGTTTCTGGTGAAGGGGCCGAAGCAAAATCCGGCACCGCTGGAGTATCTCAAAACAAGGGGACAAAAACACTACGATATACAACTGGAGGTTGCCATAAAGCCGCAGAATGGAACCGAAACAGTTATTTCAAGATCCAACACGAAATACCTGTATTGGTCAATGGCACAACAACTGGCTCACCACACAGTTAACGGTTGTAATCTGCAGGTAGGCGACATGATGGCATCCGGTACCATTAGTGGTCCGGTGCCGGGGAGTTATGGTTCCATGCTTGAGCTCAGCTGGGCTGGCAAGCAGCCTGTTCCGCTGGAAGACGGCAGCACGCGTACATTCCTGCAGGATGGCGATACAGTTGTCATGCGCGCATGGTCATCAGATGGAGAGGTGCGTGTTGGTTTTGGCGAAGTGAGCGGGATGTTGCTGCCCTGACGCCGGCCTAATTGTCGGATCGGGTTACATTGGACACCCATTCAAACTTGCGCAATTCCAGGATAGCCCGCTGCAACTGGTCCGTATTGACAACAATAAGGCCCAGATGCCCTTCGAAGTAGCCTCCTTCACCTCTTATTTCAAACGATCTGATATTGATCCCCAGGTCGTAAATCCTGTTTGTCAGTTGCTGAATGACTCCGGGGCCTGTGTCAATACCTGTTACCACCACATGAGCCAGAAAGTCTGATCGTGAAATATTGCCCCAGGTGGCTGAAAGAATCCTGTGGCCGTAATGAGCGTAGAGATTACTGGCATTCGGGCACGACGTCCGGTGTATCCTGGCGCCACCGGTTGTAAGGACAAATGCAAAGATTTCATCGCCCTGCACAGGATTGCAGCATGTTGCAAAGGAGTGCTGGTAATAACTGCCGGGCTCATTGTTGATAATGATTTCCGGTTTGATTTCCGGCTTGTTCTTCCTGAAAACCGGCGCTTCCTGCGTTCGGGGTTTAGGCTGCTCGATTTCAACAAGCATGTTGCCATCGGCCCTGAACTTCCGGTTGACTTTCCGAAGGTCCACCTGGCTCAGATAAATAGCACTCAGAAATTCGGTTCTGTTCAGAAAACCGTACCACTTGACAAGCGTATCGCAGTTTTCTTCAAAGGAAACCTTCAGGTTGTTCAGTTTGCGCTCGAGAATTTCCTTTCCGAAGTCGGCCTGAACTTTTTTCTCCTCCTTCAGTGCAGCACGAATCCTGTTTTTGGCCTTGGATGTGACAACGTTCTGAAGCCAGTCTTCGGTGGGCTTCTGGTTCTTGTCTGTAAGAATTTCCAGCTGATCCCCTTCACTCAGCTTGTGAAAGATAGGAACCAGACGGTTATTAATCTTGACAGACCTGCAGGTACAGCCCAGATCGGAGTGGATACTGAATGCGAAATCAAGGGCGGTTGCCCCTTCTGGCAGCGTTTTCATCTCACCTTTCGGGGTAAAAACGTGTATTTCCTCCGTAAACAACTCACTCCGGATATCGGCCAGAAGTTCTATGGCGTTACCCGATGAGTTTTCGATCGTTTCTCTTATTCGCTGCAACCATATTTCATACACATCTGCATCGCCTTTTTTGCCGCCCGATTTGTACTTCCAGTGTGCTGCAACCCCCCGCTCGGCTATATCGTTCATACGCTCGCTGCGAATCTGAACCTCCACAAATTTATTGTCAATGCCGAGGACTGTAGTCTGCAGCGACTCATAACCATTTGACTTGGGCGTGGTGATCCAGTCGCGCAGACGCTCCGGAACAGGCTGGAAGTGGTCGGTTACATGCGAGTACAATTCCCATGCACGTCTTTTTTCCCATTCTCTGGGCGCTTCAAATATTACCCTGACCGCAAAAAGGTCATATATATCCTCAAAAGGGACATGCTTGGTGTGAATTTTTCGCCATATCGCAAAAATGGATTTCGGCCGGCCAATTACCCGGTGTTTATAGCCGAGGTCCTTAAAAATATCCTGAAGTTTTTTGATGAATTTGTCTATATATTCAGAGCGTGACTTGAGCTTTTCCTCCAGTTTTCGGGCAATATCCTTGTATTCATCCGGATGCTGAATCTTGAAGCAGATATCTTCCAGTTCTGTTTTTATCTTCTGGAGGCCAAGGCGGTGAGCCACCGGAGCATATATATAGGTCGTTTCTGCAGCTATCTTTTTCTGGGACTTGTCGGACATGCTCCTGATAGTACGCATGTTGTGAAGGCGGTCGGCCAGCTTGATCAGAACAACCCTCACATCTATAAGCATGGTACGCAATACCTTCGACAGATTTTCGGCTTGCGGACTTTCAGAGTTATGCAGACCGTCGAGTTTGGTCAGACCGTCAACAATCAGCGCCACCCTGTCGCCAAACTGATTGTGAATTTCTTTCAGCGTAACATTGGTATCTTCCACCACATCGTGCAGGAGAGCACATACGGCTGCCGTAGGGCCCAAACCAATCTCTTCGACACAAATACGAGCCACCTCAATTGGATGAGTGATATAAGGCTCTCCCGTTTTTCTCCGCTGCTCTTTGTGTGCTTCCACCGCCATTTCGTAAGCTGCGCGCAAAAGCCTTAAATCTTTCTCCTCAAGTGGTGTCTTGAATGAATGCAGCAGATTTCTGTATGATTGAGTAATCAACTGGCGGTCGGCATCTTCGTCGTAGTGCGCCTCGTGCAGAGTTTCCGGAACAGATGCCGATTGTCTATGTAGTTCTTGCATCACGTCTTCGCTCATTTTTATTAAATTAAACGGTAAATATAGTGAATTTTAATGATTAACACTTTGTTTTTGTCTTTTTTGCCCCTTTTTTCATTTATTTATGAAGAATCTACATTAGTGTTTTGTCAAATTCCGTACTTTTGCACTCCTTTTGGACAGCTCTACTCATCTATCGGTGATTGCGCTGTCCTGCAAACGGGAAACGGGTCTGCCGAGGCGGACCCGAAGCGGGCGTGGCGAAATTGGTAGACGTACCAGACTTAGGATCTGGCGCCGCGAGGCATGGGGGTTCGAGTCCCTCCGCCCGCACTCACACCACTTCAGTCGGATTTGCCGTTGGGCGACAGACTGCTTTGTCAAATTGCAATCAGTCATTACACCCGGCAGTTCACTTCAACAATACAAAAATACCGATATATGCCCACCGTTGTCCGCCAAGATTTAGACAACACCTCCGCCATCCTGAAAGTAACCGTTACCAGAGAGGATCTCAAACCAAAACTCGATGCCGAACTGAAGAAGTTTCGCCAGAGAGCACCATTAAAGGGCTTCCGCCAGGGACAGGCTCCCATCGAGCATATTAAAAAGCTTTATGGCGCGTCCATTTTCGCAGACACCCTGAATGACATGGTTGCTGACGAACTGTATGGTTATCTCAGAGACAGCAAGCTGGACGTTCTTGGCCAGCCGCTTCCTGTTGAGAGTCAGGAGAAGTTTTCCTTCAAAATAAGCAATCCGGATCCCGAGTATGTGATCAGTTACGAAGTCGGGTTTGTTCCCGAATTTGAGCTGAAAGGTCTCGACAAGTCCTGTGTATTTGAACGCCTTGAGGTTTCCAATCTGGATGAACTGGCCCAGGAGGATCTGGACTACGCCCGTCGCCGGATGGGTAAAACCACCGAGGTCGAGGATACAATCCAGGAAAATGACATGATAAAAATTGCTGCCAGAGAGCTGGACGGTGATTCGGTCAGGGAGGGTGGACTCGAGACGACGATGAGTTTTCTGGTAAAGAGTATTGCAAACGAGGAGGTAAAGGCAAAACTGCTTGGCATGAAAGCCGGAGACACCCTCCGTTTCAACGCGCGCTCCCTCGAGGGCTACGAAAAGGAGGATATGTACCGCAAGTATGTCCTGAATCTCGACCCGTCGGATAAAAGGGAGGTCGGTGATATGTTTGAGGGGACCATTGAATCGGTAAGCCGTTTGCAGGAAGCTGAAATGAACGAAGAGTTCTTCAAGAGCTACTTCAACAACGATACTATAACAACAGCAGATGCTGCTATCGAGGAACTCAAGAAGGGTATCAGGCGCTTCTATGATACGCGCGCCGATGCTGTTCTGATGAGAAAACTTCAGGATCACCTCATGGATCTGAACAAAATTGACCTGCCTGAAAAATTTCTCAAGCGCTGGCTGGCAGCCACCAACAAGGGAGAACTTTCCGGGGAGCAGATAGAGAACGAATTTCCTGCTTTCGCCGAAAACCTTCGCTGGACGGTAATTCGGGATAATATCAAGGAGCGCTTTTCCATTGAAGTAACCGACGAGGACATACGCGCAGCCTTCACACAGAAGCTCCGCAACTATTTCAGCTTCGAAATGCCTGAGCATCTGCTCGATTCAACCATCAACCGAATGATGGAAAACAAGAAAGATGTGGAAGAGACCCAGCGTGATATTGAACTCGAAAAGTTGTTCAATGCCATCCGGGATCAGGTTTCAATCACCGAAAAGCCCGTGAGCTCGTCGGAACTGCATGAAATAGTTGATTCACTGAACGCGGCGGCCAGAAAAGAACAGCAGGCATCTGACATCGAGCTGTAACCTTTTGAGAACTGATTTGTTTTAAATGCCTCAATAACTGTTTATTATGTTCGACAAACACGAATTTCAGAAGTACGCTACCAGGCACCTCGGAATGAGCAGTATGCACCTTGAAAGGTATATGGCTGCTTCGGTTCCCAATATTCAGGCATTCACTCCGGCCGTTATCGAGGAACGCCCCATGCACGCCACACAGCTCGACGTTTTCAGCCGACTGATGATGGATCGCATTATCTTCCTCGGTGTACCCGTAGATTATTATGTCTCCAACGTGATTCAGGCTCAGCTCTTGTTTATGGAGTCAACGGATCCCAAGCGCGATATCCAGATTTTTATCAACAGTCCCGGCGGGTCTGTGATTGATGGACTGGGTATTTACGATACGATGCAGTATGTATCTCCCGATATTGCCACAATCTGTACTGGCCTCGCAGCCAGCATGGGTGCTGTACTGCTTGCTGCCGGCGCCAAGGGCAAGCGCAGTTGTCTGAAACACAGTCAGATTATGCTGCACCAACCGAGTGGTGGCGCACAGGGTCAGGTATCTGATATCGAGATATCTTACAAGCTGATCAAAAAAATGCAGAAATCTCTGTACGATATTCTCAGTTCACACACAGGTCAGTCCTATGAAAAAGTAGAGGCAGACTGTGACCGCGATAACTGGCTCACAGGAGAAGAGGCAAAAGCTTACGGGCTTATTGACGAAGTTCTTGACAGGGCGAAACCCCAAAAATAAACCAGATGATCAAGAAAGGTAATCCGCCTCAAAACCATTGCTCATTCTGCGGACGCGGTGAAGAAGACGCCATGATTCTTATCTCGGGTATCGAAGGAAGGATTTGTGAGGTTTGCACCGACAAGGCGCAGGAAATCATTGACCAGGAATTGCGCAAGGCCGGTGTTGAGCCCCAGCGCAAGCCGGCACCCAAGAAAGAAGGAGCGTACAGTGGGCCTTTGAAGCTTTTACCGCCTAAAGGTATCAAGCAGATTCTGGATGAATACGTGATTGGTCAGGAAGAAGCCAAAAAGGTGCTCTCTGTGGCTGTTTACAATCACTACAAGCGCCTCCAGCAGCTCGAATCCGGTAATGCAAAAGCACTCGACGATGTCGAAATTGAAAAGTCAAACGTGTTTTTTATCGGGCAGACAGGCACTGGAAAAACGTTGATGGCCAAAACTATTGCCAGACTGCTTCATGTGCCCTTCACTATTGTTGACGCCACGGTTTTCACCGAAGCAGGTTATGTGGGAGAAGATGTGGAGAGTATTCTGTCCCGCTTGCTCCAGGTTTGCGATTACGACGAGAAGGCTGCCGAACGCGGTATTGTCTATATTGACGAGATTGACAAAATTGCACGAAAGCAGGATAATCCCTCCATCACCCGCGATGTGTCGGGCGAAGGGGTTCAGCAGGGCATGCTGAAAATTCTGGAGGGATCCGAGGTGCTTGTCCCCCCGCAGGGCGGCCGCAAACACCCCGAACAGAAACTCGTCAAAATTAATACGCACAATATTCTCTTTATCTGCGGTGGTGCTTTCGACGGTATCGAAAAAATTATCGCCCGCAGGGTGAATACGCAGGTAATCGGTTACGGCAAAAAGGACATGGAAGAGATTGACAAGGAAAATCTCCTCCAGTATGTGAGTGCCCAGGATGTCAAAACATTCGGACTCATTCCCGAACTTGTCGGACGACTCCCTGTAATTGCGCATCTCGAACCGCTCGACAGGGAATCGCTCAAGCGCATCCTCACCGAGCCGAAGAACGCGCTGATACGTCAGTACAGGAAGCTCTTTGCCATGGAGGATATCGAGCTTGTTCTCCAGCCAGAAGCCGTTGATATGATCGCAGAGAAGGCTTTCGAATTCAAACTCGGAGCGCGCGGACTTCGCGCACTTTGCGAAAGCCTGCTCACGGATGCCATGTTCGAGCTCCCGGGTTCGGTGGAGAAAGGTGAAACCCGACAGTTAATTATTGACGCCAGTTACGTCAGGGAAAAACTGGAAGGAGCCCGAAAAGCCAAACTCAAGGCTGCCTGAGTCAGAGCATATCCAGTAGCCTCATCCGGCCATCATCCTGCTCTTGTTAGCAGGTTGGTTGCCGGATGAGGCTACTGTGTTTTTATCCTTTTCTCCCCGGATTATCCTTCAGAAAAGCATCCCATCCGCTGTACGTTTTTCTTCCTCCCGCCAGCGGCCCGGATGACTGGTACCAGTGGCACAGTGCTGCGGCCAGGGCATCTGTAGCATCGAAGTACTTTTCAGAGAATTTTGTGCGCAGAATACTCTCCAGCATACCGGCTACCTGCTCTTTGGATGCATTTCCATTTCCTGTTACCGCTTTCTTTATCTTTTTGGGCATATATTCGGTAATGGCAAGTCCGTTTACCATGCCGGCTGCTATGGCAACACCCTGTGCTCTGCCCAGTTTGAGCATTGATTGTACGTTTTTTCCAAAAAATGGCGCTTCAATTGCCATCTGAACAGGTTTGTGCTGCAGGATGATATCCTGTACCTGCTCGAAGATATACCGGAGTTTTTCAGTGGCTTCATCACTGATATGGGTAAAGGTTACCACGCCCATTTCGAGAACCCGGATATTCTTCTTGTCTGCATCAATTATGGCAAATCCGAGTACGTTGGTGCCGGGATCAATCCCCAGTATGCGCACAGGCGCTGATAGCTCCATCAGAGTCGGTCTTTAAAGTTTCGAAGGCTGAGTGTCAGGAAAACGAGCGCCATTCCTCCCATAACAAGGGTGTGCTTCCACAGTACATCGAGGCCCACGCCTTTTATCATGATGCCTTTTACAATCGGGTTAAACCACGTGGCTGGAATGGCACTGCCTATCACCTGAAGTGGAACCGGCATGCTTTCCCGCGGGAAGATGAACCCGGATAACAATACCGTTGGCATCATCAGTCCGAGTGCCGAGATAAACATGGCGCTCATCTGATCTTTTACTTTTGTACTGATAAAAATTCCGAGTGACAGGGCGACAAACATGTATAGCAGACACTCTGCAGCGAGGAGCAGTGCGGAGCCGGCCATCGGCATTCCGAAAACAAGAATACCCAGAATTACCACTACCATTGCATTAACCATGGACAGAACCAGATACGGTGTCGTCTTGCCCAGTATAATCTGTAGCGGACGCAGCGGCGAAACCAGCAGAATCTCCATGGTCCCCAGTTCCTTTTCGCGGGCGATGGTAATACTGGTCATCATGGCGGAAACAAGCATCAGAATCAGTGTCATCACGCCGGGTACAAAGTTGAAGGCGCCTTTCTGATCGGGATTGTAGCGCATACGGGTTTCCGTATTTATCATATAACCTGTATTTGTTACTCCGCTGCCAATCTGCCGCTGCTGGAAATCCTGAACTATAGCGCCTACATAGTTGATAAGTGTAGTTGCAGTATTGGGGTCAGAAGCATCGCCGATGAGCTGTATTCCTGCACCTTCCTTTGCGGAGAGAGCTGCGAAGTCCGGTGGAATGATGACAGCCAGTTTGATTTTTCCTTTTCTGAAAGCTGGCTCCAGTTCTTCCTCGGACTTCAGCATCTGATCAATGTGAAAATAACCGCTGGAAGAAAGTTTGTTGAGCAGGGCAATACTTTCCGAATCGCCGGAGTGATCGAGAACGGCAATAGATGCGTCTTTGATTTCATTGGTCAGAACGAATCCGAAGAGTAGTACCTGTGCTACCGGCATGCCAAACAGAATCATGAGTGTTCTGCGGTCACGCATGATATGGAGAAATTCTTTTCGGATGAATGCAAGGAAACGGCCCATGGTGTGATATGATTAAGACTGGCTTTCGAGAACCCACACGCCCGGCAAGTTTCTTCCCAGCTGGTCGTAATCGAGGCCATATCCTGCCACAAATTTGTTTTCAATATCAAAACCGGTCAGATCCACCTGAATCGGGAAAACCTGCGCTTCGGGCTTTCTGAGAAATGCAGTGAGCGTGACGGAGGCTGGCTGCTGATTGTTGAGTGTTTGAAGAAACGCATGCAGGGTACGCCCTGTATCCACGATATCTTCCACAATGACAATATGCCTCCCGGCAATATTGGTATTCAGCTCCAGGGTTGTAGTCACCATACCGGTAGAACTTGTTCCTGAATAGGACGAAAGTGTTACAAAGGCCATTTCACAGGGAGCGCTGTATGCCCGTACCAGATCAGCGGCGAACATGAAGGCGCCGTTCAGTATGACTATAAACAGCGGATTTTTATCTCCCAGCCTGTTGAACAGTTCTTTACCCATTTCAGAGGTTCTCCTTTTGATTTCCTCCTCCGGTATCATGGGTACGAAGTTCAGATCATGCAGTCTGATTCTCATATTTATTCAGTGCCTTATTTCATTGTAACCAATTCTCTTTCTCAGGTCTGCCGCAAACTGAAGCATGGCAACCCTTGCTTCAGGTGCCATCTCTGGTATTAACGAGGGATCCTTTTCCGCCAGTGCGATCGGGACTGCAAAGTAGGCAGTTTTGCCTGTTGGCTCCCTGTGGATGTATCGCCATACCGGGATTATTCCGTTTCTGCCAGTCTCTGCCTTGTCGGCGCCCTCTTTTTTCAGCAGCTCAACTTCGAACATGATGCCACCGTCGGTGTGTGGTTTCAGCTGATTGGAGATATAGTTCCCGAGAGAATACACCACCACCACATTCTTGTCCGGTTCTTCGGGAGTGGTGGTTTGCTCTTGCCTGACCGGCTGAACAACGTGTGGATGTGAGCCAATAATCAGATCAGCGCCATTTCGTGCCAGAAAAGCTGCCAGCGCTCTCTGTTCGGCATTTTCGGTGAGCTGGTACTCCAGTCCCCAGTGCATGAAAGCAATAATATAGTGAGGTTTCAGCGATTTTGCTTTCTCCAGATCTGCTGCTATAATGGTTTTGTCAATCAGGTTTACGATAGTTGGGGAGTCGGTGGGTACCCCGTTGGTTCCGTAAGTATAATTCAGCAATGCCAGCCTGAAGCCGTTTTTGGATAACATCAACGGGTACTCGGCATCGCGCTCGCGCGCGTCTGCAAAGGTGCCTGTATGTGACAGTTTCAGGCGGTCGAGGGTACGTATCGTACTGATTACACCTGCTCCTCTTGCATCATTCGAGTGATTATTGGCGGTGACCAGTACGTCAAATCCTGTGTTTTTGAGCGCCTCGGCCAGTGCGTCCGGACTTCTGAACATCGGGTAACCCGTGTAGGGGGGCTTGCCGGGCAGTGTGAGTTCAAGATTGGCAATAGCCAGATCGGCATTGCTTACAATGGGCCTGACGTATTCGAAGCAGGGTTCGTAGTCGTATTTTTTATCCTTGATTAACTGTGCACTGCTTATCTGGGGTGCGTGCCCCATGACATCTCCGGCGAACAGCAGCCGCAGGGTATCGGTCCTTATTTGCGCTGTGAGGGGTGTTACAGACACCAGAAATGCCCCCAAAAGAGAAATAATCAGCCGGCTTAGGGAGATTGTACGCATGAATTGCCAAATTTCCAGCAAAGTAAGCGCAAATTATGTCAACTTTGGGCTTTCTTAACAGCAGATATTCAATATGAAAGGCAGTCTTACCTTCCCGCTCCTTCTGATAGCGTTTTTGTGCGGTATTTTTGTGAGCTGGAATTACTTTCAACCCCGGAAAAGATCAGTTGAAGATGCGTCTGTAATTCTGGAAAAGATTGAGGCGGTGAAAAAACTGATTACCGTTGAGGGGCATTTCTCGGAAATCTACAATTACTCCGAATATCAGGGGTATTTCACTTTTTTCTGGGACAAGAAAATACTGGTCCGGGTGCGCGCCACGGTGGCGGCAGGATATGATCTGAATGCCTTGAAAGTGGAGGCTGATCCCCTCACAAAAACGGTTTATATGAGTGCATTGTCTGAGCCCCAGATTTTGAGTATTGACCATACACTCGATTATTATGATATTTCGGAGGGGATATTTGAGTCTTTTTCATCAGAAGACTACAACCGGATAAATCAGCGAGCCAAGGATATCATCCGGGATCAGGCTGTGAAGAGCAATCTGCTGAGCGAGGCCCGCAACCAGGGGAATCAGATGGTGGAGCTGATCCGGTTTATGGTAGAGAGCGCAGGCTGGAGGCTTCAGACAGGGGAGAAGGGTGTATCCGAAAAGCCCAAAGTAGCAAATTAAACACACCGCCATTCCCAAACAATCCCTACTTTTGAGGGATAAAATTCAAACTCAAAATATGAAGTCAAGGCTTTTTTTTCTGTTTTTCGCGCTTTTGGCAACACAGACTCTCTTTTCCCAGATAATGACTCCTGCAGATGATGCTGCCATGAGAAATACCACTGGGCAACTCACGGAGAAATATCACCTGACTGCAGACCAGGCCAAGCAGGTATATCAAATTCAGCAGCGCAAAAACCGCAATCTGGCGGAAATCGCTTCACTGCAGCAAACCAATCAGTCGCTTTATCAGGCCAAGATCAGAAGTATTCAGGAGGGGTCACTCGCCAATATTCGCCGGGTACTCAACTCGAAGGAACAGGTGGATATTTTCCAGAAAACACAGGCTGAGGTGCGAAATCTTCGCTCTGCCAAGCGGAAGGAGATGACTACCCAGGGAGCTTCAAAGGAAGCAGTTGAGGCGGCAGTACTGGCTATCTACGCGGAATAACTTCAAAACCACATGCTCATTTTTGCTGTAAGACTCATTCTCGAAGATCAGGGAAGGCTTTTATTCCTTCGGCAGAGGAAACGAAACGGAGGCCGCTATACCCTGATTGGCGGCAATGTGGAAGAAACAGAGTTTGCCAGGGAGGCCCTCGCACGCGAAGCGGAGGAAGAAGCAGCCATACATGTCAGTCCGGATGACATGACGCTGGTACACGTGCTGCACAGGCATAAACTAGCTAAAAATCAAACGCTCCTGGTGCTTTATTTCAAAGCATCCAGATTCAGGGGAGAACCCGCATCCAGGGAGTTGCACAAATTTGCCGATGTGTCGTGGTTTCAGGCTGAAGCACTTCCGGAAGAGGTTTCCAAGCCAACCCGTCATGTACTGGAGCAGATTCACAAAGGCGAAATATATTCCGAGTTTCCGGCTAGAAGCAAGGTGCTGGCTTTCTGGGAGCAGATTGGCCAGAAGTGGACAGGCTTAACTGATTTTTGAACCAGGATATACTCCTACCATGAAAAAACTCCAGACCATACTGCTCCTGCTTGCTGCACTGCTGACACCGCTCGCCCTGCAGGCAACACACAATCGGGCCGGAGAAATTCATGTAGAGCAAATCGGGCCGCTCACCCTGAGGGCAACCATCATTACCTGGACAAAAATCAGCGGTCCGAGTATCAATGCAGACAGAGATACACTGGAAATTAACTGGGGCGACGGACTGATTCAGAAAATAGCCCGTAAAAATGGCAACGGCAATGGGCAGTTGGTAGCTCCCGATGTCAAGTACAATGTATATGTCGCCGAACATTCATACGCGGGTCCGGCTACCTACCGGATTTCCATGACGGATATGAACCGCAATGGCGGAATCAGAAATGTGAATTATCCGGCTTCCGACAATATCCCTTTCCATATTGAGACCATATACACTTTTCAGGATCCGCAGTTCGGCGGCGTAAACACGACTCCCCGTCTCTTGCAACCACCGATTGATCAGGCCTGCGTGGGACGGCCCTTCAAGCACAATCCGAATGCCGACGATCCTGATGGCGACAGTTTGTCGTATCACCTGATTGTACCACTGCAGGGTATTGGTACTCCCGTTATAAGATACGAATTTCCCGACCAGATTGGCGGTAACAGTGCCAATAATGTACTCCAGATCAATCCGGTAACCGGCGATATCCTGTGGGCATCACCCAGAGAGGCGGGAGAATACAATATCGCTTTTATTGTGGTGTCCTGGAGGGGGGGAGAACCGATTGACACCACCATCCGTGACATGCAGATATTCGTCAATTCCTGCGACAATTCACCGCCACTGGTACAGGCGCCTGACCAGCTTTGTGTGGTGGCAGGTGATACGCTCCGTTTTGAAGTGCAGGCTACCGACCTTGACCAGGGTAATCTGGTGCAACTTACGGCCATTGGCGCGCCTATTAACAGTGCATACAGTCCGGCTACATTCACGGCATCTCCCGTGCATCTGCCACCCCCGGTAACCGGACTCTTCGAGTGGATTACTGCCTGCGAACATATATCCCGACAGCCGTATTCAGTTGTCTTCAAGGCGACCGACTCGCTCGACTTCCCCGAGCTGGCCGATCTGAAGACAACGCAGATCAAGGTGGTTGGCCCGCCACCAGCCGGAGTACAGGCCGACGCCTCGCAAAGCGAGGTTATAATTACATGGGACAAGCCTTACCAGTGTGAGGATGCCGCAGAGAACTACTTCCTTGGCTTTTCGGTATGGCGCAGGGAGGGCAGCAATCCATTCATACCTGATGAGTGTACACCCGGTCTGGCCGGAAGGGGGTATGAAGAAATAATATTTATCACCAAACAGGTTCAGGACGGCAGGTACCGCTTTACCGACAAACAGGTTGAAAGAGGGAGAACGTATTGTTACCGGGTGCTGGCCAAGTTTGCCAGGCGATCGGCTGCAGGTTATCCCTACAATATTGTTGAAAGCCTTCCTTCGGCCGAGGTGTGTGTACAGTTGCCCAGAGACCTGCCTCTCATCACGAATGTATCTGTTGAAGAAACAGGAGCTTCAGACGGGAAAATCCGCGTTGTTTGGTCCAAACCGGTGGCGCAGGATCTCGATACACTGATTAATCACGGGCCTTATCGCTATCAGCTGCTGCGCGCTTCCGGCCTGACCGGAGGGCCCCTGCAGGAAGTGCCCGGAGCATCTTTTACGGCGCCCTCTTTCTCCGCCGCAAACGATACTATATTTGAATTTGACGAACAGCTGAATACCGTCGCCGGTGGTTATCACTATCAGGTTGACTTTTTTGTGAAGGGGAATGTCCTGCTTGGCTCCACCAATGAGGCTTCCTCCGTGTTCCTTACAGTTTCCCCTTCCGACAAGGCCAATATTCTTTCATGGCAGGCCGAGGTTCCGTGGAACAACTACAGGCATATTATCTACAGAAGAAATCCGGGGGCTCTGCAATTCGATTCGGCGGGCGTGTCTGACAAGCCCTATTTCGAAGACAGAGGTCTGATTAACGGAGAATCTTACTGCTATTATGTAAAAACCATTGGTACCTATTCGATTAGTGGTGTGAAAGATCCTTTATATAATCTGTCTCAGCAGGTTTGCGCAGTGCCTACAGATCTCATTCCACCCTGTCCGCCAGTACTCACTGTGTCCAATCTCTGCGATGATCCGGATCTCGACTCCGGTACGCCCTACAGGAATAATCTTTCGTGGACGAACCCCAATGTTGCCTGTAACGGAGCCGACGATGCTTCTCTTTACCGGATCTGGTATGCAGAGGGGCAGGATGAGCCGCTTGTTCTGCTCGGAGATCAGGGGGATGCTGCCAATACGACATTTACCCATTTTCAGGAGATCGAACTGGCAGGCTGTTATGCCGTTTCTGCACTTGATTCAGCCGGTAATGAAAGTGCAAAAAGCAACATTGTCTGCGTTGACAATTGTCCGAAATACGAACTTCCCAATGCCTTTACACCCAATGGAGACAATGCCAACGACCTGTTCACGCCGTTTCCGGGTTGGCGTTTCATAGATCACGTTGATTTTCAGGTGTTTAATCAATGGGGTAATCTGGTGTTCACCGCCACTGATCCCGCACTGAACTGGAATGGAACAGATCAGCAGGGGAAAGAGCTGGCGCCCGGATCCTACTATTTCGTGTGTAAAGTCTTTGAATCACGGGTAGGAGGCGTATCTCTCCGCCCTGAGTTGCTGAGTGGCTACATCGAACTTGTCCGCAGATAGGCCCTGTTTGAACCAGGTCCCGTTTTGCTTGTTTTGAGTTGAATTTTAAACAAATCGGAAAAAATGAAGATCAGATTAATTTCGTCAGTGGTTGTTCTTCTCTGGGTAACCGGAATCAACGGCCAGGAAATTTCAGAAAAAAGTCTTTTCAAAACGGTTTCCTACCTCGCCTCCGACAAACTGGAAGGCCGCGGAACCGGTACGGAAGGCGAAAAAAAGGCTGCAAAATTCATTGCACGCGAGTTCAAAAAGATCGGACTCGTACCCAGGGGTGACGGAGGCACTTATTACCACCACTTCACATTCAAAAAAAGCAGCGATCCGCACGGCGGCGTTGACGAAAATGCTCCCCAGATTTCAAGTCAGAATGTTGCCGGTTTTCTCGATAACGGAGCTGACCGCACTATCATTATCGGCGCACATTACGATCACCTCGGACTCGGGTACGACCGCAATTCACTGGATGCCAATCCGGAAGGGAAAATTCACAATGGTGCCGATGACAACTCAAGTGGCGTTTCCGGAGTTATCGAACTGGCCCGCTACTACGCCGGAAATGGCGTAAAGGAATCCAGCAACTTCCTCTTTCTGTGTTTTTCCGGTGAAGAGCTCGGACTGATAGGATCCAAACGGTATGCAGACTATCCTACGATTGACCTCTCAAAGGCCAATTTTATGATTAATCTCGACATGATTGGCCGCCTGAATGATGAAAAACGACTCGTAGTAGGTGGTGTTGGCACTGCGCCCGACTTCGTGCCACTCCTGAAAAGCCTGAATTCGGATCAACTGAGTGTCAAACTCGACAGTGCGGGAATCGGACCCAGCGATCACACCTCGTTTTATCTGAAAAATATTCCGGTACTTTTCTTCTTCACCGGTCAGCACACTGACTATCACAAACCTGGTGATGATACAGAAAAGATCAATTTCAAGGGCCTCCAGTCTATCCTGGGGTATGTTGTACGCACCATCAACGAGCTGGATAAACGCCCGAAACTGACCTTTCAGACTACAAAGTCGAATGAAGACAATACTCCCCGCTTCAAGGTTACACTCGGAATTATGCCCGATTACACATACGACGGTGAGGGTGTACACGTAGACGGCGTAACCGACGGGAAACCTGCCCACAAGGCTGGTGTTCTGAAGGACGATATTATTGTGGGGCTGGGAGAATTCGAAGTGAAGACCATCAGAGATTACATGAAGGCACTCGCAGCCTTCAAGAAGGGAGATACAACCAAAGTGAAGGTAAAAAGAGGAACAGAAGAAAAAATCATGGAAGTTACCTTCTGATTTTTCTGTCAAACTCAACAAGTCAGTGTTTTTTCCATAATTGACGGGCGAGGGTATTTGTACCTTTGCCCGTCAATTTTTGTTATGAAGATACAGTTTTACATCCGCTACAATACCCGGTTCGGCGAATCGCTGCATATCAGTCTGAACAGTCAGGACCCGCTGCCTCTCTCTTACCTCAACGAGGAGTTCTGGGAGACAACTGTCGCTGTTGATCCCAAACAGTCTGCCGAATTGCAGTGGTCTTATATTTTCAGAGACAGTAACGGTGAGTTCAGGACGGAGTGGGGCAGTGACAGAAAACTGAAACTGGCAGACTGCGATCAGGATTATCTCCAGATATTCGATACATGGAATCCGGCAGGTGCCGTTGAAAATGTATTCTTCACCCAGCCTTTCCTGCTGGGCAGTACAGAAAAACCTGCTGCCCGACCGGCAGCCTCCAGGGGAAATGTACTCTTCAGGGTGAAGGCCCCCCTGCTGAAATCTCACGAGGCTGTTTGCCTGCTTGGTCACGGCAATCATCTGGGAAACTGGGATACAGGCTCTCCGGTCATGATGACGAAAGAGGGTAACTGGTGGAGTACCCGGGTGGATCTGACAGACGAACATATTCCCCTTTCCTACAAATACGGTATTTGGGATACCCGTGCAGGTCGTTTTGCCGGCTATGAAGACGGGTACAACAGAACACTGGTGCTGTCGCCCGGTACCGGAAAACGTATTTCAGCAGTCACAGATGACGGCTTTGTCCGCATACCGGCCGCCGGCTGGCGCGCCGCAGGTGTATCAATACCGGTGTTCAGCCTGAGAAGCGAGAAAAGCTGGGGTATAGGCGAATTCTCCGATATCAACCTGCTTTCCGACTGGGCCGGTGCAGTGGGTTTGAAAATGATACAACTGTTGCCGGTCAATGATACAACGTCAACCCGTACCTGGACTGATTCATATCCGTATGCGCCTGTATCCGTCTTTGCCCTGCACCCGGTTTATCTGAATCCGGAGAAGCTGGCCGGCAGGAAACACGCTGCCTTACTAAAGCCCTACAGGAAGCAGCAGAAGGCACTCAATGCCCTGGAAAGTGTTGATTATGAAGCAGTTTTGAATTTAAAATGGGAGATTGTCCGACAGTTGTACGATCTCTTGAAGGGTGACTGGCAAAAAGATGCGGCATGGCAGAATCACTACCGGGCCAATCGCTACTGGCTCGACGACTATGCTGTGTTCTGCTGGCTGCGCGACAAGTACGGTACCCCTGAGTTTTCAGCATGGCCGGAATATTCGGAGTATGAAACAGGAAAAATTCACGCGCTTGTTGATCCCGCCTCAAAGTATTACGATGAAATTGCCATACATCTGTTTGTGCAGTGGCATCTGCACCTGCAACTCAGTGAAGCGGTTTCGTACGCACACGCGCGCGGTCTGGCACTGAAGGGTGATTTGCCTATCGGAATCTACCGTCACTCAGTGGACGCCTGGGTAGCTCCCGAACTGTACAATATGAACACGCAGGCAGGTGCGCCTCCTGATCCGTTTGCCGAAAAAGGTCAGAACTGGGGTTTCCCGACCTATAACTGGGATAAAATGAAAGAGGACGGTTTTGCGTGGTGGCGCCGTCGCTTCGAGCAGCTGAGTGGCTATTTTGATGCTTTCAGGATTGATCATATTCTGGGTTTTTTCCGCATCTGGAGTATTCCGCTTGACGCAGTGGAGGGTATCCTCGGAGTATTCTCCCCGGCCATTCCGCTGACGGAGGAGGAACTGCACGAGGCCGGGATAGGTTTCAGTTATGATCGCCTCTGCAAACCCTACATTACCGAGCATGTCTTGTATGAAATATTTGGCGATGATGCTGAAATAGTGGCGGCCAGCTTTCTTCGTATCAGATCTGACGGTCGCTTCGAACTTTTGCCCGAATTTTCCACACAGAGGCAGGTCGAGATCTTCTTTGGCAGCCAGTTGCCGGGAGAAAAATCAGAAAAACTGCGCCAGGGGCTGTACGATCTGATAGCCAATGTAATTCTGATTGGCGACCCTGCACCTCAGGGGATGCGCTGGCAGGGTGCTTTCCGCTTTAATATGGAGGCCACCTCTTCCTTCAGGGCACTTCCCGGCGAAATTCAGGACAAGCTCCGGTCACTTTACGTAAATTACTTCTTCCGCCGTCAGGATGATTTCTGGGAGAGGGAGGCGATGGAAAAGTTGCCGGCCCTGAAAAAGGCGTCCAATATGCTCATTTGCGGTGAAGATCTCGGGATGGTGCCAGCCTGTGTACCCGGTGTGATGCGCGAACTTGGGCTGCTCAGCCTGGAAATACAGCGTATGCCCAAGGCGCCCGGACAGGCGTTCTTCCTGCCCAAAGATGCACCTTATCTGAGCGTGGTTACGCCCGGCACACACGATATGAGTGTCCTGCGCGGATGGTGGGAGGAAGACAGAGATCTGACCCGCCGCTTTTATCATGAGGTGCTGGGGGAACACGGTGAGGTACCCTACTTCTGTGAACCCTGGATTGTGAGGAAAATGCTGGCGCAGCATTTCCACTCTCCGGCAATGTGGGCGGTGTTCCAGTTACAGGATTTACTGGGCATGGACGGACAACTGAGGCGGCAGAACCCGCACGAGGAGCGTATCAACGTGCCCGCCAATCCCAAACATTACTGGCAATACAGGATGCATCTGTCGCTTGAAGACCTGCTTCAGCAAGACGATTTCAATCGGGGAGTGACGACGCTGGTTCGGGAGAGTGGTCGCCTTCACTAGGGTGTGTCTGAAAAATACCGGCGCCGTATTCTGCAAGTCAGACCTGAGCAGGCATAATAATATGGATTGTTGTGCCTCCACCGGGCCTGCTGTCCATCTCAAGCTGCCATTTATGCTGCTTGCACACCGTTTTAACGTAAAAAAGTCCCAGTCCGAAGCCCTTTACATTGTGCAGGTTGCCAGTAGGAACCCTGTAAAATTTGTCGAAAACCCGCTTCTGGTGCTCTCTGGCTATGCCTATTCCGTTGTCCTGAATGGCAAGGGTCAGTTTTTTCCCGGGGCTCTCGTACAGTGAAATCTGAATTTCGGGATTCTCCCGGGTATATTTCACTGCGTTGTCCACCAGATTGTGCAGGATATTGGTCAGGTGAATCCTGTCGGCGTTCACCATCGTATTGCTGGCCGTCAGGTTGAGCCGCAGACTGCCTTTCTTGTCGTTTACCTTCAATTCGATAGAGGGGGAGATGCTGTTGATCAGTTCGGCAAGATCCAGTTTTTCGATATTCAGTTCAATATTGTCGCGCTCTATTTTGGCCAGCTGGAGCACCTTTTCAACCTGTGTATTGAGTCTGAGTACCTGCTCTTTGATGATACCTGCATACCTGTTGAGTCGCGGGTCTTCCCTGACTTTCTCATTTTGCAGGAATACGTCGGTAGATATATTGATGGTGGATATTGGCGTTTTGAACTCGTGAGTCATGTTGTTAATGAAATCCCGCTGCAACTCGGAGAGCTGTTTTTGTCTGAGGATGACGAACATGGAGTAGCTGAAAAAGACCAGTGTGACGAGCATGAGTACGGAAAAAGCAATAACAATCCACATATTACTGAGAATATTGCTGCTTTTTCCGGGGAATTGCACACCAAAGTAGTAGATAAAATCACTGTCGTAGTGTTTGGGCAGTGGTTCGGATACCGGTATTCTTCCGGCTGACCCGGCAGAATATTTCACAAACTTCCCCTGAACCATCTGGTCGCTGGAGCAGTCGAAAATACCATAGAGGTAGTCTTCTTTCAGCCCCTGAGCCTCGAAGGCTCTGTCGAGACACAGTTCCAGTTCTGTTGCTTCGAATACATTATTGACATTGACCACCCAGTAGTTGGAAGAAACCTGATCCACAAGTCTGTTGGTGGGCAGGTCGAAGAGATTCAGGCTGGCGAGTTGATTGGCGGCGTCGAGCATGGCCTGGTTCACCTTTCTGTTGAATTCGCGTTCCTGGATATCCCAGGTTCTGAGTACCCAGTACGTCTGGATAGCCAGCAGGCTCAGGCACGCGAGCGCGCCCATGACGATTACTCTTCTGATTACTGTGTTGGTCATAAGGCATATTTAAATGAAAAAGCGGAGGAGGCTTGTCAGCCGCCTCCGCTTTAATCGGAAAATAGTGAAATCAGATGCCGAAGGCCTGCTTTACGGCATCAACGGCATCGAGTTTTTCCCAGGTGAATGTTTCCACCTCCATCTCTTTGGCTTGTCCGTTCAGGCCGATCATCACTTTTTTCACACCCGGGGTACGGCCGAAGTGGCCGTAAGCGGCTGTTTCCGAGTAAATCGGATTTTTGAGTCCGTACCTGCGGACGATGGCAGCCGGACGGAGGTCAAAGATATCGAGCAGCTTTTGGGCAATCTCTCCGTCAGAAAGTCCTTTGATTTTGCAGGTTCCGTAAGTGTTGACGAAGAGTCCTACAGGTTTGGCCACACCGATAGCGTAAGCTACCTGTACGAGTGCCTGACTGCAAAGTCCGCTGGCTACCAGATTTTTTGCGATATGGCGGGTGGCATAAGCTGCAGAGCGGTCAA
>CAIYFY010000199.1 GCA_903925535.1 uncultured Bacteroidota bacterium
CCGGTCAACCGACTGACGAAGTGCCTCGCAAAGAAACATGGAGGAGGCCTCCTGAACGTAGTAAGCACCTGCGTGAAATGCAGGATCCAGGGTAAATACCGGTCTATGTGAAAGGTACACACCCTCCTTACACCAGGGTACGCGTTCACCGGCAGGCTCTTGTCCGTCCGGCAGCCTCTTCTCCGGGTTAAACCGGATACTCACCGGAGCCGTTTCTTCCAGTGCCTGAAAAAAAAGTGGCAACTCCTCACCGGGAAGGAGGTGCTGCATCCGGGATATAAATGAAGCAGGGAGTTTCAGATTGTCAGCATTTGAATGTAACAAATAAAATGGCGGGGCAAAAATGCGCCGAATTGAGTAAAAAAAACGCCTGTTGTTATTAATTTTGCAGCGCCTGACCAAAAAACTGCCAGTACAAGAAAAGAGCATGCAAGCAAAAGAAGCAATAATAGCCATAACAGGCCAGATTACCGGACTACTCGATCAGTTCACTCCATACGATTACCGGAAACCACTTGATGAATACGATGGCAGTTCAATAGGACAACATTTCAGGCACATTCTGGAGTTTTTCCAGTGTCTGCAGCAGGGAATCAGTGACGGACAGGTGGACTATGCGGCTCGAAAAAGAAACCTGCTCTACGAAGACAATCCAGCGCTTGCGGCGGAGGCTTTCTACTCCTTTTGCAGGGAAATTGAAGCTTATTCCGATACCCTGCCCCTTTCAGTCTGCGCGGAATTCGGCACCGAGATCAGGCCTGTGTACGAGAGTACGGTCGGACGCGAGCTGCTGTTCATTTATGATCATGCCATCCATCACCTTGCCATTATCAAAATTGGCCTGAATTGTCAGTTTCCCCATATCAGCGCAGGTAAAAACCTGGGGGTTTCGCCGTCTACTGTAAAATCACGTCAGTCTGCCTCATAACTGACTGCCCATATCAGGCTTTGCCGGTTTTCTGTGTCAATTTTCCCAAAAAAAAGCCGGTATGTTGCTGCAAAATTGCCCTTGCGGATATAACCTGTTGCCGTACCCTCGTATCCGTTCCAGCTGACATCACTGATGCCGATATGATCGGTGAAATCGAGCGCCCTTAGTCCGTATTGTTTGTACAGACTTTCCTTGGCGGTCCAGAAAAGATGGTACAGTTCATTCCTTTTGTCGCTCTCCCACGCCTCCGCGAAAGCGAGTTCTGACGGCGACATGAAGCGGGGCGCTATCCCGGGCATTTTTTCTACCAGTACCTGAATGTCACACCCGCAGTTGCGACGGGCAGTCAGCGTACCGGTGAAGTGGCGTGAATGACTCAGCGAGCAGAACAAATCCGGTTCATTGAGAAAAAACGGTTTGGAGAAAGCATCTTTCACAAGCGGTATCCGCCGTGGGGCACCGGTTGTGTGGTGAAGTAACCAGCGGCTGGAGAGCCATTCCCCGCGCCTGTGTTCGCGCAGGACCGACAGTTCGGCAGCCTCTGCTTCCGACAAAGGCAGGTCTTCCTCAAAAAAAGACAAGGATTCGGTCACCTTCCAGATTGAAAAGGTGGCACTCTCGAAGGGATGAATCTTCAATAACAAAGGCATATCGCCGCAAAAATAAGGTTTCTGCTGTACCTTTGTACCCGAAACACCTGCACTGGCCCTGTGACGGCCCAATCACTGACAATTAACATGAAATACGCCAGATTATTCGCCATCGCAACCGCGACAGCCGTCGTAATGGCCTCCTGCCAAAATGAACAAAGCGACCGTCCGCTGCCCATTCTCGGAGAACGGGATGTTGCAGCCAACGGTGATACAATCTATCCGGTTATCCCTGATTTCTCGTTTGTCAATCAGGACAGTCAGATTGTGAATAACGCCACTTTCGCAGGCAAAGCATACGTGGTTGACTTTTTCTTCATTCACTGTCCGACTATCTGTCCGAAGGTGAAAGCCAACGGTCTGCGGATTTATGAAAAATTCAAAAACGAAGACGGACTGCTCATGCTGTCGCATTCCATTGATGTAAAAAATGACACAGTGGCTGCGCTCAGGCACCATGCAGAAAAACTGGGCATTGACTCGCGAAAATGGCATCTGGTCACCGGAGATCATGACGCTATTTATGCCATCGCAGATGATTACTTCAGTGTCGCGAAAGAGGATCCCTCGTCGCCCGGTGGTTTCGATCACTCAGGGAGGATCATTCTGGTGGATAAAAACAGGCATGTCCGGTCGTTTTGCGACGGAACCAGTGCAGAGTCGGTGGACAAATTTATGAAGGATATTGAAAAACTGCTGAAGGAACAGTAAGTCCATGATCGCTTTCATCCTTCGCCGGCTGTTTTACGGCATTCTTGTAATGTTGCTTGTTGTAGCGGGTATTACATCCATCATATTCCTGGCTCCCGTGGATCCGGCCCAGCTGACTTTCGGACAGAGGGCTGATACGGGTACCATACGCGCGAAAACAGAAGAGCTTGGGCTTGATCAGCCGCTGCATATACAGTTGTTGAGATATCTGTCTGATATTTCGCCGGTCTCAATTATGCAGGAAACTCCTGAAAACAAACGGAAATACCACTATATAACTCTGTTCGGGACCGGTAACGGATCGGTACTGGTGCTGAAACGACCCTGGCTGAGGGAGTCCTATCAGACAGGGCGGCCGGTGGATGAATTACTGTCGGAAGCCGTGCCGTCCACGGCTATTCTTGCCGCTTCTGCCATGTTACTGGCAATTCTGCCCGGAATTTTACTCGGTATTCTGGCTGCATTGTACGCAGGAACACGCAGGGATTATCTGGTTTCAGTGGTGTCCGTTTTCGGCTACTCCGTTCCGTCGTATGTTGCTGCCGTACTGCTGGCCCTGGTTTTTGGTTATTATCTGGGTGATTATACCGGCCTGAATATTCAGGGAAGCCTGTTTGTCCTGGATGATTTTGGCGAATGGCAAGTGCAGTGGAAAAATCTGGTATTGCCGGCTGTCGCACTCGGACTGAGGCCGATTGCACTGATTGCGCAGCTTACCAGAAGTGCCATGCTTGAAGTGCTGTCTCAGGACTACATCAGAACAGCGACTGCCAAGGGTTTGTCGCGCAGAACGGTGGTAGTCCGGCATGCGCTCAGGAACGCGCTTAATCCGCTCATATCGGCGGTTTCGGGCTGGTTCGGGGCATTGCTGACGGGAGCATTCTTCGTCGAATCAGTATTTAATTTCAAGGGGCTGGGCGATATGACAGTTGGTGCATTGCTTTCATTCGATATCCCCGTCGTCCTGGGCTCCGTCCTGTTTACATCGGCAGTATTTATCGTCATAAATATCATATCCGATCTGCTTTACGCACTGGCCGATCCGCGTATTGACCTGGCGGACTAACACTTTCCGACATGAAAAACAAGCACCTCGTTATTCTGTTCCTGTTCGTCCTGCTTACCGGCCTGATTTCCAGATATTCTCCCTGGTTCAAGAGCGACAATATCCAGTCGTATCTTGTAAAGGCCGAAAAAAACGAGATCCGGAGGATCAGTATCCTGAACCGTGAATTGCCCGAGCTGCTGCTGGAGGCCGATGACAGAAACTGGTATGCCACCCAGGATGATATTGTAGTAGGTTTTCCCGATTCGCTGGCAGCTCCTCTGCTCGATGCTATATCATCCATGAAAGCTGTGCGAATTCTGGATGAGAACAGTACAGATACCACCGGATTGGTACCGGGGGGCTATATTGAGGTGACTGCAGAAGTGAGCAGCAGGCGCAAAGAACATTTTCGTATTGGAAACGAGACAATGGCGGGAGGAAAACCGGGCACCTTTGTACAGATTTTGCCACATGGAGGCATCTATCTGGTGGAGGGACACCTCAGACAAAAATTTAATGTTGACTGTCAGCATTTCAGAAGCCGAGACACCGGAATCCCTGACGAAATTGTGGCCGTAAGGATTACAAGAACCGGTGTTGACACTGTATCTACTCCGGTAATGGCCATTGCACGGCAGACATCAGATACACTACCCGGCCTGGGAGAGTGGCTGGGAGTTGTCAGGTCACTGAACAATCTGCCATACGCCAATCCGTCAGAAACAGGCCCGTATGACATTGAAGACGGAGCAGATTACCGGATTGAGCTGACAGGAAAGACACCCGAACAGAATGTAAGGCTCGACTTTTACGGAATAAGATATACGAAGAGTGATGACCAGTCAGTACAAATCGTACTTGCCAGGCGTTGTCTTCTGCATTCAAGTGCCAATGAGTACAACTATTTCTTTATAGAGAATCAGGAAACGGTCAGGCGCATCATCAGCGGCCCCGGTATCAGAGTCCGTTGAGTTTTTTCTGCAGTTCCGGATTATCACCGTTTTCCAGTGCTTTTCTGTATGAATCCCTGGCCTTTTCGCGGTTTCCCTTTCCGAGCCATGCGTCGCCTGCACACTCGAGTACGCGCGCGCGCAGGGGAGCATTGTTGCCAGTCATGAGCACTGCCTGATTAAGCTGCGCGAGTGCCTCGTCGAATCTATTCAATCCGTTGGCTGCGATGCCGTACATCAGATAGGCTTCCGGCTGGTTCGGGAATAGATCCAGCGCTTTTTCAGCAATATCCATCATTTCGGAGAAGCTTTTCCTGCTTTCGAGTATAGTCAGCGTATTTCTCCAGACAGAAAAAACACCGGCATTGAGCTGTATGCAGCGCTTGTATTTTTCCAGCGCAACGGCATCGTTTCCGGAGAGATACAGAATATCGCCGGAGACACTCCAGGCCTTGGCTTCATCCGGGTGCGTTTTTTCGAGAATGGAACCCAGCTCGGTCAGACTGGCTGCCAGAGAAGGGTCTTTGCCAGATTCCAGTCTGGCCAGAAATGGCATCAGGTCCTTGATCTTTGCATCAATACCCACTTTGGGATCTGCGAAGAGAGGTTTTACAGACGCCAGATACTGAGCATCCGTTCCGCCTGTTGCCTGAGCCAGCGAAATACGCGCGAGCGGATCATCGGGGAACTTTTGCAGTGTCTCCTCCCAAACCTTTCGCGCGGCGGCGCTGTCGCCAGACTGTTCATAGAAATCGGCGAGCTGGTGTCTGTAATCGGGATTGTCCGGGTAAGCATTCACCAGTTTTACATACACCTCGGCGGCTTTTTTCATATCCCCCAGCCCTTTGTATATCAGGTGTTTTTGAGCAGTTGATTTGGCGGTAATACCCCGGAGAGACTCCAGTTTGTCCAGCGCCTTCAGTGCCCGTCGGGGATCTTCATTCAGCAGCGCCAGATAGGCTAGCTTCTCGTGGTACTCGGGATTTTCCGGGAATTTCCGGACAATAGCCTCATATGTTTCCAGCGCATCCCTGTTTCGGCCGTTTCTTTCATACAAATCGGCCTGATAGAGAATATACCACTGATTTTCAGGCGACAGTTTGACTGCCTGTGCGATAGCATTGGCGGCGTTTACCACATCATCCTTGGCAGACCACGTCCGCGCAAGGCCGTACCAGGCAGCATCATTGTCCGGGAATTCGAACACTATTTCCTTGTATGCCTCCAGCGCCTTGTCCCAGCGCCCCAGCAGACGTTCGCGTTCAGCATTCAGAAACTGGCTTTGGCGCTTGACTTCTGCTTCCGGTACCAGAGTCTGAACACCGCCGATAGTATTTTGTGCTGCTGTGAAATCGGGCAGCAGCAGAAGAAAGAAAAAAGACAGATGAATTAGTTTTTGCATGCAATTATCTGTTCGGAACAGTTCAGTGTTTGGAGAAATTGGAAAAGTCGCCGAGATCCAGTTCGTATTTGGCTCCCGCATAGCGACTTGAGTTGCCCACCATGGAGTTTTCCAGCACAGCGTTTTTAATGGAAGAGCCGTTCTGTATAATGCTGTTGGCAATAACAGCGCCCTCCACAGTGGAATTCGCACCAACACTAACGTAAGGACCCAGCACACTGTTTTTCACAACAGCATTTTCTCCGATAAAACACGGAGAAATGATGACTGCGTTCTCCAGTCTGGCGCTGGCAGCCACGAGTTCTTCCGAACTGTGAAGTTCCATCATGCGCGCATTGGTGTGCAGAATATTCTCCTTGTTGCCGCAATCAAGCCACTCTTCAACCGGACTTGTTTTAATCCTCGCTCCCTGATCTTTCAGAATCTGCAGGGCAGTAGTCAGCTGAAATTCATTTTTCTCGCGTATATTTTCACTGATCAGATAATGCAATGTATCGCGGAGTCGTTCGCCATCCCGGAAATAATAGATACCCACTATGGCCTGATCCGATATAAACTCTTTGGGTTTTTCCACAAATTCGCGGATATTTCCTTCCTGATCAGTTACTACCACACCAAAAGCAGAGGGGTCCTCCAGGCGCTGAATCCAGACTACGCCGTCTTCATCCGTATTGAAGCTGAAATCCGCTTTGAACAGGGTGTCGGCCAGTGCCACGATACAGGGGCCGCTCAGACTGTCGGAAGCGCAGGAGATGGCATGACCTACGCCCAGTGTTTTGTCCTGATAGTAAATACTGCCTTTGGCGCCGAGATTTTCGGCGATCCGGATAAGCTCCTTTTCTACTTCGGCGCCAAAGTCACCTATGATATAGGCAATCTCTTCGATCTGGCCGGGATATGAGGACGCCAGGTCTTCAACCAGGCGTTGAATCATTGGTTTTCCGGCAACAGGTATGAGCGGTTTGGGAACAGTGAGTGTGTGCGGACGCAGGCGAGTACCCCGACCTGCCATTGGGATAATGATCTTCATATTAAAATGTGGTGGTTTTAAACGCCGGTGCTGCCGAATCCTCCTGCACCCCGATCAGTTTCAGAAAGGCTTTCGACCTGTACCCAGGCAATTTGTTCGTAACGGGCTATGACCATCTGTGCAATGCGCTCACCGGGTTCAATAGTTTGAGTTTCGCCGGAAAGATTGACAACGATACACTTGATTTCTCCCCGATAATCACTGTCAATGGTACCCGGAGTGTTGAGCATGGTCAGTCCCCTTTTGGCTGCCAGTCCGCTCCTTGGCCTGATCTGTGCCTCGTAGCCGTCCGGGAGCTCGATGAAAAGGCCAGTTGGGATGAGCGTACGTTCCAGGGAACCAAGAGTTACGGGCGCGTCAAGGTGTGCTCTGAGATCCATACCTGCGCTGCCGCCAGTTTCGTAACGTGGCAGATCAAAGGGCGATTTATTGATAATTCGGACTTTCAATGCTGTACTTTTTGGGCAAAAGTAGCGTTTTTATACCTTAAAACGGATTTGCGCTGATATTTGCTGCCCGAATTGAAAAAAATACAGGAAACCCCTCTATTTTTCCGCCTCAAAAGAGCTGTTTTGAGGATGAAATTACACTTTTTTTTCATATTTTCTCTGTTTGCCCTGCAGATTTCCGCGCAGGCGCCTGCGAACGACGAATGCTCGGGAGCGATTGCGCTGGGTGACGTACCTTACTGTTCGTCACCTGCACAATACACGAATCTGGGAGCAACGACCAGTAATATTGATCCGCAGTTCAACATTCCTTCCTGTTTTATCAATTCCTCAGACCGGGATGTCTGGTTCAGTTTCACCATGCCTGCTTCAGGCAGCTTTACCGATGTGGTTATTTCTGTGTGGGGTGATATTGGCGGTAATGGTACGCTGAACATGCCGCAGGTCGCCCTGTACCGGGGTGATTGTTCCTTTGGCGGACTGGCTGAACTGGCGTGCGCCTCTGCGGCGCTCAATGTGGCTGATGTGAAGCTTGAATTTCTGGGTCTTATCCCGGGCGAGACCTATTATCTCAGGGTAAACGACTATTCGGCCACCGGTACACCCAACTGGGGTACATTCAAGTTATGTGTGGAGGAGTACGTACCCGATTTCATCATGGGGCAATCACCGGGTACTGCGAAATGCAGCGGGACGCTCCGAGATTCAGGTGGTGAAACGGGTGATTATTCGGGCAACGAGAATTATTCGTTCACTATTTGTCCGCAGGAGTTTCACCAGTGCATCGTCATTCAGGTGGAAGAGTACGAAACCGAGAACAATTTTGATATACTGGGTATTTACGAAGGACAAGGTTCAGCAGGAACGGAAATAGCTGCGCTGGACGGGAACGGGAGCGACAAGGTTTTTTATGTATCCGACAACTGCGCCACCATCACCTTTGAGTCCGATAATTCGGTCAATTTTTCAGGATTCTATCTGACCTGGCTCTGTACACCCGATGTTTGTCCGGCTCCACCGCCTGTGCCCCCTTCTGCTGCCGACTGCGATCAGGCACTGACTATTAACGGCTGTGATACAGAGCTGCCCAACATCATTACGCTTGAACCAGGTACAGGGGACCCAGAGTTCATTGTGGATGGTGTCAATGCAGGATGCATTCTCACGCCCGGTTTCAACCTTAACTTTACATTTTTCTATTTTGTTGCCCAGGCCGATGGCGATTTCGGGTTTCTTGTCAAAAATAATGACCCTGCCAACCCCTCTGATGTTGATTTCAATGTTTGGGGTCCAATAGACAGTGTTTCCCGGATATGTAC
>CAIYFY010000200.1 GCA_903925535.1 uncultured Bacteroidota bacterium
CTTCCGAAGTCGCCGGCATGCCACACTTCGTCACATTCGGCAAAATGCCTGAAAATTCGTTCATCCAGTTCGCTGTGTGTGTCGGAAAGCAGGCCTATCCTGGTCATTTGTGTGGTACAGTTTTGTGTCAAGTAATTACTTTTGCATCAAAAATGAGCGTTCAGACCCGTCATCTTTATCCTGTGTTGTGTTTGCTCCTGCTGGCTGCAGCCTGTCAGCGAAAACCCTCGTGCAAATATAAGCCTGCTCCGGTATTTGAAGCCGGTCTCCCTCATGTTCTGAGTTATCAGTATCAGCAGGACGGCTCTCGTTCACTTGAAACGCTGGAGCTCGACAGGGGTATTTTGCTGGAAATAACGCAGGAAGTGTGTGCCGATACCCGCCAGGAGTTCCGATTCACGGTGCCGGGCAATTTTGCCTCCATGCCCGATTCTCTCTGGCTCAGGGAGGCTTCGCGCCAGTTTGTTTATCTGAGTTCCTTCTCGGAAAAGCAGTCGGCGCTGCAGGCCTGGGGCGATGTTATCGAACAGATGCGGAGTGATATGAAACTGGGGGAGGACAGGGAGGTGGAGCCCGGTGTGTTCGTGCGCGTTGACAAGGTGGTGAGCCCCGAGCAGGGTATTCTGATGGTGGTGTTGTCGCAGAAAGGGGAGTGATTTCAGTGGCACTCGTAGCCTGCCCTGGGTACTGCCGATTCAAACAACGACAGGTCGAGATGCAATCCGCGCAGCACAAGCAGTGAACCTGCAATAATCATCAGCACCGGCTGTACAGCACCCAGTTTTCTCCTGATTTTATTGCCGGCCTTGTTGCCCAGCAGGCTGACTGTCAGCAGCATGGGCAGTGTTCCGGCTCCGAACAGCAGCATAAACAGTCCGCCGGCTGCCGCCTCCATGGTTGAGATAGCGCCGGCCAGTGCTCCGTAAACAAGTCCGCAAGGCAGCAGTCCGTTCAGTGCACCCAGCGACAGGGTTGTCATGTAACCCTTTTTCCCCATTGCCCTGCCGATCATTCGCTGAACAGCTCCTGTGTAGCCCGAAAATCCGGGAATAGAGGCGACGAGAAACTCAAAACGCCACATCATGAATGCCATGGCAATAAGGAAGAAGCCGGCTGTCAGGGAGAGGCCCTTCTGAATGCCGGCGATGGCAATACCCTTGCCTGCGAGTCCGATCAGTACACCCAGCGAAGCATACAGCAGGATTCGTCCGGTGTGATAAACCAGCAGGTGCCTCAAACCGCCGCTACCACCAGTTGTATGGAATGGCATGGCCAGAATCAGGGGCCCGCACATGCCGGCGCAGTGAAGACTGCCGGCAATGCCGAGCAGGAGGGCGGAGCTCAGAATCTGAACAGATATCATTACTCAGCGATGAAAAAGGACGACTCCCAAAAGTAGGGAGTTTCTCCTGCTTTCCACTCCATTTCAATATGCCACCTGCCCGATGCAAGTTCTGAAGCGTCTTTTACCAGCGGTGCTCCATCACTGAACGATACTGTAAAGTCATCCCTGGTGGTTGCTGACCGGAAGAACTTCGCCTTTCCTGCTGCATTTTTCATGCTTTCCGGGAAATTTACGGTGATGGAGTGACTTCCGGCGTCGTACCTGACTTCGGGTTTTTCTGTCAGTGCCGCGGCATGTTGTTTTCTTTCAAGGCGATCCTGATAGTTCAGATCCAGTTCGTAGTAGTCCTTCTGAACCAGTCCGGGATCATGTTTTCTGGAGGCAAAGACCACACCGACCATAGAAACGGCGAAAGTGATATATACCATGGCAATGCCGGTACCCCAATTCAATTTCATAGTGTTACAGATGATTTTGTTGCGAAAGAGTTTTCACTGGGTGGGGGTTGTGTGCAGTTGCCGCACACAACCCCCCGGGTATCAGTTTCCCGGTCCCATGAAATTGGTTTTAACTTTGTCAATCACTTTGCCATTCGAGACGACCTCGATTTCAACGGGTGTTTTGCGCCCCGAAACCTTGTCGGAGCTCATCTCGATGAAGAAAGTACCCTCTGTTTTTCCTCCTTTGGGGATGGAATGAGGCTCTTTCCCGATAAACTGAATCACACCAGCTTCATTCCTGACCCTCAGTTCTATCTGAAGTTCCTGTGAGGTCTTGTTAATCAGTATATAGTTGTACAGGTTGGTCAGGTGCGATTCATCCCTCTGCTGGTATGTTTGTCCGGGAGCGCGGAGAATTATACTTTCCATGACACCGCGTTTGGCGATCAGGAATACGTCGAGCGTCAGGAGTGCAACAAGTACGGCGGTATATGCATACACCCTTGGGGTAAACAGTTTTCTCCGCGACGTTTCGATGCCTGTCATGGAGTCGTATCGGATAAGTCCGTGTGGCTTGTTCACCTTGTCCATGATATCATCGCAGGCATCAATACAGGCAGTACAGTTGGTACATTCCAGTTGTGTGCCGTTTCGGATGTCAATGCCGGTGGGGCACACCCTGATGCACAGGCCGCAGTCAATACAATCGCCCAGCGTGCTGGCGGATGCCTCGGCTACCTGCTGACGGACCAGATCAACCGGATTGCCTGTTTTTTTGCGTTTTCCGCGCGGCTCGCCCCTTTTATGGTCGTATGCCACCACGATAGAGTCTTTCACAAGGAGTACGCCCTGAAGCCGGCCGTACGGACAGATGGTAGTGCACACCTGCTCGCGCAGGCGCGCGAACACAAAGTAGAACAGACCGGAAAATACAAGCATGGCAATAAAGCCGGGAATATGTCTGGAGACCGGTTCCAGAATAATCTGTATGACGTGATCCGTTCCGATGATGTAAGCCAGAAAGTAATTGGAAACCACCACCGAAATTGCGAAAAATATCCCGTGTTTAAGCGCTTTTTTTCTGATTTTTTCGGGAGTCCACGGGCTCAGATCCAGCTTCCGCTGTTCACCGGCATCGCCTTCAATCCAGTATTCAATCCGACGGAAGAACATTTCCATGAAAACGGTTTGCGGACAAACCCAGCCACAGAACAATCTGCCATATACAACGGTGAATAAAATGATAAAGACGATGAAAGTAATCATCGCCAGTACGAAAAGGTGGAAGTCCTGGGGGGTAAACAACAATCCGAAGAGCATAAAACGCCGCTCCAGAATATTGAACTGGAGGAATTGTTCACCGTTGACCTTGATAAACGGGACAACGAGGAACAGCAGAAGAAATATCCAGCTAACCCGGATGCGGGCGTTATAAAAACGCCCGCCGGGTTTTTTTGGATACAACCATATCCGCTTGCCCGATTTGTCAACCGTGGCAATATGATCGCGATATTCTTCTGAATCCCCGATTTCGAGGTTGAGGTTGTTATTTTCCATAGTAAATTATTCTACTTGCCGGATGCTGCCGGAGTAGTTGCTGGTGCTGCTGCGTTCTCGTCTTTCCAGATCTCGCCCTGTTGAGCTTTGGCATTGGGTGGATTGGTGCCTTTCAGCGTGAGGATATAACTGGCTACCTTCTGCATATCGGAGGGTTTGAGTTGCGACTGCCAGGCTATCATGCCTTTTTCCGGCACACCATACTTGATGGTCTTGAATACATTTTTGATGCCACCGCCGTGGATCCAGTGTTCATCGGTCATATTCGGGCCTACACCACCTTCTCCTTTCTGACCATGGCAGGCGGCACACACGCTTTTGAAGGTAGCCTCGCCCTCGGCAAGAGCCGCAGCATCTGTCAGCGCAATAACACTTTCTTCATTAACAGCCTCGGCCTTTCCGGCAAGTGCCATAGCCTTCTGTTTTTTGGCAATTTCCATTTCTGTTTTGTACTCTTCGGAAGAGGACGGTCCGCTGCCGCCGAAGTGGTAGTAGTACATATACCCGCCGGCCCAGATAATGGTAACAACGAACATATTTACCCACCAGGGTGGAAGACGATTGTCCAGCTCCCGAATGCCGTCGTGAGCGTGTTCGAGCAGGATATCACCCTCTCTCTCCAGCGGCACCGGGTCTTCCCAGTAGCGCTTGCGCATGCGCGTGAAAAAGTCTTCCTGTTCGAGTTCCACCTCTTCCACTTCTTCCGGAAGTTCAATGCCCCTTTTGGCTGCTTCCAGTTGAAGAAGTCGCTTGGCGAGCATTCTGTTCGCCCTGCCAATAGTGAGAAGAGCGGCGGCAAGAAGTACGATGGCCACTATGCCAATACCGGCAGTCATGATATTGCTGAATTCGCCTGCAGCAGCAGATACCGGAGCGGCAGCGGGAGCCTGTGCACAGGCTATCCCGACAACCAGAGCCGCCGGTAACATCACAAGTAGGCGTTTATGGTTCCGTGCTTTCATATCTTGAAGGAATCAATTTTAAGTTGAGTTAATCTTCCAACGGAAGGTTGGACATGTAATCAATCTGCTTTTTATTGGTCAGCATGATGCGGATGATAGCTGCGCAAAATGTGCCGAAGAACAACAGGAGGGTGACAATTCCAAACCACTGGATTCCCTCTACTGACTGAAGCAAGTATTTGTACATGTGATGCAGTTTGTGGCACCCCGGTATCCGGACTGTTGAGCCGGATACCGGGAAACCGGGTGCTTGTTATTTGGATGCTTTGATGTCGGTACCCAGGCGCTGCAGGTAGGCGATGAGGGCCACAATCTCTTTGTTTTCGAGACCGGAGTCTTTCACACCCTGTTCTGCCAGATTTTTGGCAACTTTCTGCGCCTGTTCCTGTGCGTTCTGAATGGCGTACTTTTCAAAGTCGCGCGGATACGGGGTGCCGAGTGTCCTGAGCGCGTCAATTTTACCCGGCAGTCCTGTCAGGTCCAGCTGGTTGTCTGCAAGGTGCGGATAGGCCGGCATGATGGAACCCGGAGACATGGATGTCGGCTCTATCATGTGGTTGAAGTGCCAGCTGTCGGGGTATTTGCCACCCTCACGCCAGAGATCCGGTCCTGTGCGCTTGCTTCCCCACAGGAAAGGACGGTCGTAGATATACTCTCCGGACTTGGAGTATTCGCCATAGCGCTCTGTTTCGGAACGGAACGGACGAATCATCTGGGAGTGACAGCCTACGCATCCCTCGCGGATGTAGATGTCGCGGCCGGTGAGTTCAAGCGGGGTGTATGGCTTGACAGTGGAAATCCTGGGTACCTGACTGTCAACGAATACCATCGGTATAATCTGAACGATACCACCCACTGAAATCATGATGGTACTCCAGAGCAGCATTTGCATCGGACGGATTTCAATCCAGCGGTGCCAGTGCTCGCCTGTGGAGGCGTGGTGTACCTCGCGGGCAGGCGCCTCGGCGGCCTCGTTGGCAACGAAAGATCCCTGACCTGCTGTTTTGACCAGGTTGTAAACACCGAGCAGTACACCGGCAAAGAAGAGGGTGCCGCCCGCAGCACGCATGGCGTACATTGGAATTATCTGTGTGACTGTGTCGAGGAAGTTACCCCATGCGAGCGTACCCTCCGGTGTAAACTCTTTCCACATCAGTGCCTGCGTCCAGCCGGCCCAGTAGAGCGGCACAGCATAGATAATGATACCCAGTGTTCCCAGCCAGAAGTGCATATTGGCCAGTTTCACCGAATATAACTGTGTCTTGTACATGCGTGGCCACAGCCAGTAGAGCGCCCCGAATGTCAGGAAGCCGTTCCAGCCCAGCGCGCCCACGTGTACGTGCGCGATCGTCCAGTCGGTAAAGTGACTGATGGCATTCACTGACTTGATGGACAGCATCGGGCCCTCAAAAGTGGCCATGCCATAAGCAGTTACCGCTACCACCATGAATTTGAGCACCGGATCCTGACGAACCCTGTCCCACGCACCGCGGAGTGTGAGAAGGCCGTTCAGCATGCCACCCCATGACGGAGCAATCAGCATGATACTGAACACGGTGCCGAGCGACTGAACCCAGTCGGGCAGGGTAGAGTACAGCAGGTGGTGCGGACCAGCCCAGATGTAGATGAAAATGAGCGCCCAGAAGTGGATGATTGACAGTTTATAGGAATAAACCGGTCGGTTGGCCGCTTTGGGCAGGAAGTAGTACATCATGCCCAGATAGGGCGTGGTGAGGAAGAATGCCACAGCATTGTGGCCGTACCACCATTGTACCAGTGCCTCCTGAACCCCCGAGAATATCGGGTAACTCTCTGTGAGTGTCACCGGAAGCTCCAGGCTGCGCACAATGTGCAGGACAGCTACAGTTACCCAGGTGGCGATATAGAACCATATGGCCACATACAGGTGATTTTCACGGCGCGTGAGAATGGTACCGAACATATTGATACCAAAAACCACCCACACCAGCGTGATGAGGATATCGAGTGGCCAGATCAGTTCAGAGTACTCGCCACTGGTTGTGAGACCCAGCGGCAGCGTAATGGCCGCCAGCAGGATAACCACCTGCCAGCCCCAGAAGTGAATCCAGGAGAGGGCATCGCTCCACATTCGCGCTTTGAGCAGTCGCTGCAGCGAGTAGTAAACACCCATAAAAATACCGTTACCCACGAATGCGAATATAACTGCATTGGTGTGAAGCGGCCGAAGGCGGCCGAAGGTAAACCAGGGGCCGAAGTTGAGAGACGGATAGATGAGCTGGAGGGCTATAATCAGGCCCACCAACATCCCCACCACGCCAAAAACAAAAGAGGCGATCCCGAAGGCGCGGACTATTTTGTTGTCGTACTGAAATTGTTGAACATTACTCATAAGGAAGGCTTTAGATCTTCATCTTGTTTGATTGCAGAAGGAATATCGTCGTCGAACAGCATCCGGATGGCCGGGGTATGGTCGTCGTCGAACTGTCCGTTTCGGGCTGCAAACAGGTAAGCAAGCAGAAAACCTGCCGCCACTGTAAGACTCACGAGAATCAGGAAGAGCATTATCTTCATATTCACCCGATAAGTTTGTTTTGTTTTGAAATCGGGCACAAGGTGGCCCAAAGCTTGTTTTTTGGGGTATGACGAACGTCAGGACAGGGGGTGACTTTTATCTCTAATCACGCATCAGTGCATCAACCATGGCGTTTCTGAACGATCTGAACTGCTTTTTGAGCCCGCTTTCCGCGTCTGTGCCGTAGTTTATCAGATAAACCATGGTGATATCTTTTTCCGGAAACCAGTACATATCGGCAGTGTAGCCAAGGTCCCGGCCGCGGTGGCCATAGGCGTATTCGTCGGGTGCCCGCTCCAGAAAATCGCGGAAAATGCCCAGACCGTTGGCTCTGCTATAGGTTTCCACCGAATCGGTAAATGTGAGCATCTGATTCAGGTACTCCTGGGAGAGTACGCTTTTCTCGCGAACCAGCGCCTCGATGAATGTCTGCAAATCGAACACTGTCGAGTACACACCGCCATAGCCATTTCCGCTACCAGTGTTGTAGTTGGTCACATTCAGGATGGTGCCATTGTTGTGAAGGTCGAAATACCCCTGTGCTGTATTAACGGGAAGATCGTCGTGCCAGTAGTAACGGGTGTCGTTCAGTCCGAGTGGCGCCAGTATTTTCTCGCGAAGCATCACTCCCTGATCCCGTCCGGTAGCTGCCTCAATGGCCATGGCCAGATAGATAAAGTTGGTGTTGGAATAGGAGGCGTCTGTTCCGGGAGCATACTCAGGCTCGTCACCGTAAACAAACTCCAGCAGCTCCTCCGGCTTCCATTTTTTATCCGGATTATTCAGGAGTGCGAGGTAGAAGCCGTTGTCGGAAATCACATCGCTGATGCCTGTGGTGTGGTTGAGGCACATCCTGAGGGTGCTCTGCCGTGCATTCCTGACCGGATCCAGGTATTTTACGTCAATCCATTTGCTCAGCGGGTCGTCAAGATTCAGCCTGCCCTCTTCGGCCAGCTTCAGGACGAGTGCGCCGATGAAGGTTTTGGTGATGCTGGCTGCTTTTGATACCGTGCAGCTTCTCATCGGAATTTCCTGTGATATATCTGATAAACCTGACGCACCGGTCCAGACTCCGTACTTGTCTCGTACAAGGGCCGTTATGCCGGGAAGACCACGCTCCGTGTACTGGTCCAGAATTGCCTGATATTCGGCACTTCTGGGGTGGTCGGGCGTATTTGTGGAAGTGCAGTCCGAAGAGTGTCCGATTTCTTTTTCACAGGCCGGAAATACAAATGCCAAGAAGGCGAATGCAGGAATTAACAGGTACTTTTTCATGGTAAAATCGTTTGGAAGTTTGGAACTTGTTCAGCTTTTTCCGGCACTGCCAGAAAATCGTGAACATTTTCCTAGAAAATCATGGGGAAGGAGGCGCCGACGTGGAGTACCGTGGCTGGTGCCATGGGTACATACTTTTTAATGAATGGCATTTGCAGGAAGAACTGGTAGTCAAGAAAGAACCTGGGTGCTTTTTCTGCACCGGGTTTCCTGTAGCTTACTCCGAGTGCTGTGGAGCCCATAAACTGCGGCCTTCCCCAGTCCGGTCTTTTTCTGTAAATACCGTCTTCAAGCCTGAATACTTCGGTGCCGGTAAATGCATGCAGGTAGCCGGCACCCAGGCGAAACTCGGCGGCCGTACCTTTCAATACCGACCGCCTGTAGCCGGCCTCGGAGTACACCTGTACACTTGTCTGTATGTACTGGTGATAATAAATCCCCGCCTTTACAGTCTGGAAAAACCGGTTTTTCTCACTGTTATTATAGGGGAATTCTGTTCCCGCACTCACGCCGGGGTGGAGTGGTGTGGTGATTAGCCTCAGTGAGGGCAATTGGGCTCCGGCATTGAATATGGAAACAATCAGGGGCTTGTCGCGCTTTTGTCCGCTCCCGGTATTCTGGGAGAAAGCACTCAGGGAAAACAGGACACACAGCAGGACCAGAACAGGGCTATACAGTTGTTTTTTCATGGCAATCAGGTTTGTCTGATGAATTGATGCCACAAAAATGGAGGTGTTTCCGGGGGCGACTCAATGACTTTGGTCGCTGAGGGGGGCGATGTATATCATGTATGTGGTGTTTGATCCGACCCGAACTTTGCGGTAAATCTTGTACCCATGAAAAAGGAAACAATTGTCATTCAGAACCTCAAATGCGGCGGATGTGTGAAAACCGTTGTACATCTGATGGAGGCTTTCCCGGAAGTATCCGGTGTAACGGTATCGCTGGAAGATGCCAGTATCACCTTTTCGGTGCCTGACGAACAGCCGGCAGAGAAATACAGGCAGGCGCTTGCCGATGCGGGTTATCCGCCCGAGGGCGACGAAAATACCCTGGGCCGCAAGGCAAAATCCTATGTAAGCTGTGCAATCGGAAGAATGTCCTGACGGAGAGTTCAGGACCTGCTCAGGAGGGCGACATAGAATCCGTCGAATCCATCGTCCTGGGGCAGTATGCTGTGTTCTTCCAGCAGGGTGAAGTCTTTGCCCGCTTCGGAGTGAAGAAATTTTTGCACCTGCACGCTGTTTTCGGAGGGCAGTACGCTGCACGTGGCATACACCATCCTGCCGCCCGGCTTGAGTATCGGGCTGTATGACTGCAGTATGTGCTGTTGTGTTTTTTCGAGTTCGGCCACCTGATCCGGTGCAAGTTTCCATTTGGTATCCGGATTGCGCCGAAGAACGCCCAGTCCCGTACAGGGCACATCGAGCAGCAGCCTGTCTGCCGAGCCGTAAAGTCTTTTTATTACCTTGTTATTTTCGATTATCCTCGTCTCGATGTTGGTTGCGCCCGCGCGGCGCGCCCGTACGCGCAATGCGTCGAGTTTCCATTCAAGGGTGTCCATGGCAATGATGAGACCCTTGTTTTGCATCAGAGCAGCCAGATGGAGGGTTTTGCCGCCCCCGCCTGCGCAGGCATCCACTACCCTCATACCCGGTTCGGGCGCCAGCAGAGGGGCAACCAGCTGACTGCTGTAATCCTGAACTTCAAACAACCCCTTTTTGAAAGCTTCCGACTGAAATACATTTTTTCGCTGCACCAGCACCAGTGCATCTCCTTTTCCTGCAGGTTCGCATAAAATTTGCTCGGAGGCGAGCTTTTCCTGCAGTTGTTTCCGTTCGGTTTTCAACCGGTTTGTGCGCAATACAACCCGTGCCGGCTGATTCAGGGCATGTACTGTTGCATCCCATTTATCGCCAAGTTCTTTCTGCCCAAGCGCGTCAAGCCACTCCGGTATGCTTTCCCGAAGTCCGCGGTTGCTCTTCAGCTTGTCGTAATCATCAAGAATCTGCCTGAAATCGAGCCGCGAAAACTCCTGAAACGCAGGTAATGGACATCGCTGCGTAACGATGAAGTGTATTCCGCAAATTTGCCAGAAGTCCCATGTGCTTCCGGGCTGTCTGCCCAGCAATTCGGTGTACAGTCTGTAATATCTGACTATTTCATAGGTGGTTTCTGCAATAAAGGCCCTGTCGCGGCTTCCCGCTTTTTTATTGTTACGGAGAGTGTACTCTATGACTTTGTCTGCGTACCTTTGTTCACAGAATATGGAAAACAGCGCTTCGGCTACCGAACGAACAAGTAAAGGCTGAAGATGAAGTGTTTTTTTATCAGACATGGAGGTTGTGTGAGTTGGCTGGACAGGGGTATAAAAAAATGCCCCCCTCTGAACATTTTCAGAGGAGGACGTCATCAAAACACGCTTCATTTTAAACCTTTATCGTCGAAATTTACTTTTCCAAAGTAAATTATCTCAATCAAAAAAATTTAATGAGGCAAAGTTAGCGAACATTTTTTAATCCTCTAACTTTTACCTGATTTTTTTAACTTTTTTTCGAGAGATGAACGACGATTTTTCCATTCAGTTTCACGGGCCGGCGGAATTTTTCTTTTTTTTCTTCCCGAGCCTTGAATCTGACTGAAATTGCATTGCAAAATTATGTTATATGTCGGACGGACACAATCGGTAAATACTGACAGGCGGCTTTGACTTATATAACGGTTACTATTTTGGACTATCCGGTCATTTCATCCGGCTCGATGACTCAGTAAAAGGAGCCAGACTGTCCTTCAGGGAAAGACAAATCAGCCGTCCAGTTCCGCAAAGAACTTGCGCACTTCTATGGCCTCTTTCGGCTTGATACGTCCGGAAAGGATGAGCCTCAGTTCTCTTCTGCGGGCAGCGCTCTCGTACAGATGCTGC
>CAIYFY010000201.1 GCA_903925535.1 uncultured Bacteroidota bacterium
GACCTGATCGTACTCGGCGGCAACGCAGGTATCGAACAGGCAGCCAAAAATGCCGGTACTGACATAGCAGTACCTTTCACTCCGGGCCGTACAGATGCCACACAGGAGCACACAGATGTGGACTCTTTCGCCGTACTGGAGCCCAATGCCGACGGATTCCGCAACTACCTGAAGAAGAAATACTCCGTTTCTTCAGAAGAGATGCTCATTGACAAGGCTCAGCTTATGACGCTCACGGCACCCGAAATGACGGTACTGGTGGGAGGTCTGCGCGTTCTGAATATCAACCATAACGGCGGTCAGCACGGTGTGTTCACCAAACGCCCGGGTGCACTGACGACCGACTTCTTCGTGAATCTGCTCGACATGCGCACGTCCTGGAAAGCAGTGAACGACGATAAAGAGGTGTTCGAAGGCCGCGACAGGGTCACAAGCGACCTGAAGTGGACTGCCACCCGCGCCGATCTGATCTTCGGATCCAATACCGAACTCCGCGCCCTGGCCGAAGTCTATGGCTGCTCCGACTCCCACGACAAATTCATCCGCGACTTCGTGGCTGCCTGGACCAAAGTGATGAATCTAGATCGTTTCGATCTGAAGTAAATAATACGTTCCAAACTGCGTAAACACAGAAAATGGCTGTCCGGGGCAACCCGCGACAGCCATTTTTTTTCAGGCACTTGAAACCTGAAATGAAGGCAAATGCCAGCCGGAAACCTTATTCTGAAACAGATAAAAATAAAAATATTAAATTTCAGAACAAAATACCACAAATACTCATTAATATTGAAACTCCAATTCGGGACCACACCTGTTCATCAGCCAGACAGCCATGAATCTGACTCACGTAATCAACCCTGCCAATATGACCAAACATGGCATCTCTGTCAAGTCCGGGTTACACACAGCCGTGCTCTTGCTGCTGGTTGGTGTAGCCGCACTGACCAGGCAATACTGGAAAGACAGTCAGATGGAGTTCTGGCTATCTTCGGTGCTCATTATTGCTGCCGGCATCCCGCATGGCGCCCTCGACCATTTTGTGGCCCGGCACAACCGGAAGACATTTGATCTGACAGTATATGTTTTTCTTTACGTTGTCAGTGCCGGCATTTATCTGGCCTTGTGGTGGTTCGCTCCCGGGGCAGCTTTTCTGATTTTTCTGCTAATTACTGCCTGGCACTTTGGAGAAACCGACTTTTCCTGTTTCGCGGGAAACCAGAGCGCCGGATTACTCAGTTTTATATACGGCACAGCCATCACTATGTGGCTGCTGATGCAGGACAAGCCCCTGCTTCTCCGCTGGACTTCACTCATTACGGGCGACAACCCCACCGCCATGTCACTGGTGTCGGATATCGGTGTTGTACCAGTTTACTCTTGGTTTCTGATACTCGGCATCATACTGTTCGCCGCCGGAGAAAACCGGAAAGAGGACCTGTTCAGAAAATCAATCTTTCTTCTTTTCCTCCTGTGCCTGAGCCAGACCTCTCTCCTCATGGGGTTCATTCTGTACTTCACCGGCTGGCACAGCGTGAATGCACTTTTACATATCAAAGGCAGTGTTTTCAGGAATACGGATGGCCGGATGATGCTGGAGAAAGCCATGCCCGCAACGCTGTCCGCAGTTTCATTTCTGATTGTAATAGGCTTCATGAGCAACGGAGCCTGGCTCGACCGGTTCGGATTACCGGCCCTGTTTATTTTACTGTCTATTCTTACGGTTCCACATATGATAGAAATGCACCGGCTTTACACACGCAGAAGCGAAAGTACGTGATAAAGCCGGCGCCAAAGATTAATAATAATGCGTGTTTTGATGTTTTGGGGAATCGTTTGCAAAGTTGAATATCCTGTTCCACGTCGCAGGATATTATCAACTATCCACACTTTTTTTTCAACAAACAGTCAATAGTTCTCATTTTCATTGAAATTAATCGCAGTTATATTGAAAATATTGAAATCAGAAAACGTCTATGGTGTACTTTTGACTTAACTTCACTTCACTACTTCCTGCTTTCATTTCAGTATTTAGTCAATGTTCGTCCACATCGGCAAATACATCTTTATTTGCGTTTCGCCACTCAATCTTGATATTACGCTGTAAGTATGTCGGTGCTGAATACTATTTTTCTCGGCAGAGCTCGTATCGCAACACATGTAGTCAGCTGGGCACTGATTACGATCCTTGTTTTCAATGCAGTTTATGTCTTTCGGGGGCCATCGGTGGCTGTCGGGCTCACCTTGCTGAACATCAGCTACATAGCGACGATTTTTTACGTCAATTCGAAGGTACTGGTGAATTTTTTCTATGAGAAAAAACGATACGCCTGGTGGCTGGGGCTTCTCATTATTTTCTGGATAACCATGGCAGTGCTCAGAACATGGTCCGAAATTTATATTTTTGGCGATACATTGATGGAACAGAATATGCCGGGCCAAAAAGGTCAATGGAGAACTTTTTTGATGTATATTTTCATGTTTTTCCTGCTGCTGATTTTCAGTTCAATGTATCAGATCTTTGAAAACAGGATCGAAGTGGAATCCAGAAACCGGGAACTCGTTGCCATGCACAATGAAGCCCGGCTGAACTTTCTCAAAGCCCAGATCAACCCCCATTTTCTTTTCAACACGCTGAATAATATATATGCCGCCGCTACGCTGAATCATCCGGCAACAGCTGACATGGTGCTCAAACTCAGTGAAATGCTCCGATATGTCACGTACGATACATTGTCTGAACGGGTGCCACTCTCCAGGGAAATGAAAACCGTTCAATCTGTAATCGAACTGTACATCATGTGCGCACAAACGCCCCCTGAAATCACCGTGGAAATGAAAGGTGAAGTAAGTACGGAAACCATTGAGCCTATGCTCCTGCTGCCGATTGTAGAAAATGCACTCAAACACGGGAATATGAGCGACGGCGCAGGTACTTTTATGAGGGTCAGCATCAGTGTAAGCGACGAAGTCCTGCACTTTCAGATAAGTAATACCTACGATCCGATGAACGTGCAGAAAGATCAAACCGGCGGCATCGGACTGGCCAATATCCGAAACAGACTCAGACTGCATTATCCCGAAAGACACAAGCTCGCGATCGCCAAAAGACAGGGGATTTACACGGTTTCTCTGAAAATTGAAAAAAATAATCTGTATGAATAATGCTGCCGGTATCCGGTGCCTGCTCGTTGATGACGAGTTTCTGGCACTGGCGCTGCTCGAAAAGTATGTGAACGAGGAACCAGGTCTGGTACTGACCGGAAAGTGCAAAAATCCGGTACAGGCTGTCGAAATACTCAATACACAGCCTGTTGACCTGCTGTTTCTGGATATTCAGATGCCATTGATGAGTGGTATCAGCCTGCTGAAAAATCTCTCCAGCAAACCGGTCACTATTTTCACAACTGCATACACCCAGTACGCATACGAGGCCTTTGATCTGGACGCCGTGGACTATCTGACCAAACCTTTCTCAAGGGAACGGTTCCAACACGCCGTCCGGAAAGCAGCCAATCTGCTAAGCTTGGAAAACAAAGATACGGTCGCAGATTTACCCGTTATTTCGGGCGAAATGACTGTCAAGTCAGACAGGAAATATGTCAAAATCGCCTTCTCGGACATCCTTTTTGTCGAGGGCTGGAAAGAGTATGTCAAAATTCATACCCTGAACGGAAAAATAATCACGCTGGAGAGTATGAACAATATGGAGATGATACTGCCCGACACGCACTTTTACAGGGTCCACAAATCGTTTATCGTGAGTATCCCGCGCGTGAGACAATTCGAGGATGACATGCTCATCATCGGAGACAGCAGAATTCCGGTGTCGAAAGCCAGAAAAAAAGAGGTCATCTCACGTATTTTTACTGCACCCTGAAGCAGATACACCCTAGCGTACCAGCATCACATCACCACTGAACAGTCCGGTGGTTTTATCAATGAACTCCAGTCGAGCAACCCACGTATAAACGCCCTCCGGCAGTGATTTTCCGCCAAATCTGCCGTCCCACGCAGGCGTACCCGCGTGCAGGGGCAGGTCTTTAACCTCAAATACAACGCTTCCCCACCGGTCGAATATTTGCCAGGTTCTGATAATGGTCTCGTCAGGGCTCTGCAGGAAGTACTGGTCGTTCTCCCCGTCGTCGTTGGGAGAAAATATGTTGGGCGCATATATTCGCCGGCTTTCATCCACCTCTACCAGCACACGCACCGAATCGGAACAGTATCCGTTCTCTGCCTCCAGGGCATACACGGTGGTGTGCAGCGGCGAGGCCACCGGATCAGCACAATCCAGACAACTCAGTGAAGATCCCCGGGGATCGCTCCAGCTGAAGGTCACAGGCATGCCACTGCCATCCCATACCGGATTCAGCTGAATCTCCTCTCCCTGGTGTATCCGGTAAGGCGCAGGGGTCTCCAGCACCACGCCGGGAGCTGGCAGCACTTCCCAGGTGAGCCAGGCCGGCTCACAACCATCAAATATACTGGTGTAGTAGGTGCCGGGCTCAACGACCGTCAGTTTCGGTGTACTGGCACCGTTATCCCATAAAAACGTCTCGCCGTAGTTTCCGGCGTCGAGCACCACCGACGACCCGGGACAAACCTGCGCCTCCAGAAAAAGCGAATCTGACAAGGCGCCCTTCACCACCAGCCGGCTGCTGTCAACCGGAAAGGTAAACGGATTGTCGGACTGCCGGAAAGGACCCATCACAATGGGCAGGTTGTTCAGAAAAGCCCGGTTGGAGTAGGTGCCGGGAGGGATGTTGCCCGCCTGAACCAGTACAACCACTGTATCGGTGCCTGTCGGTAAATTCATCTGGTCTATGCAGAATACCCGGCCCGCACCGGTAACCACCCCCCCGAACGGATTGCGGCTGACCGTACTGAATACAAATCCCTCCGGCAGGGTGTCGCACAAACTCACGTTGAAGCGCGGTTCACCCGACTCATTCCGCACGGCAAACCGGAAGGCTACATCTGAACACGCGAAAATGGTGTCCGGCTCAAAAGTGTGCAACACAGATATCGTGTACGGACAGGATGCCGAGGTCACGTCGTGCCGCACAAACACTTCCTCGCACACAGTAGCTGCCTTGAAAGTAAATAATCCGCCCTGCCCCACACTCACAGACTGTGAGACGGTTCCGTTGCTCCAGACTACGCTTCCTCCGAATTCAGTGGCATCCAGTGAAATGGTTTCTCCGTGACAGACAAACCACAGATTTGACAGGGTATCTTCTTCAAACCTGTTTACAAAAAAAGCCGTGCTGTCTTCAAAACCCGCTTCTTTTATGCAGTCCGACAACAAACTCTTGCCATACTCGTCGGGCAAACCCTCCACCATGGCCTGACTGTTGTACTTGGATTTGGGTATATCGCCGACGTTAATCATAACCGCCAGATTTTTCTCGCCCGGCGTAACCTGCTCCAGTTGCATACGCATCGTGCCGGGTACGGTAATGGTATCCAGTACCCCGCCAAAGGAGTTAAACTGCACGCTTTTCACCGTAAATCCCGGGGGTAACGGATGAGAGAACAGCATGTTGTGCAGGGTCTCTCCGGTGCTGTTCACCAGTGTGTAGTTGAAAATAACATCGGTACAAGGCAAAACTACCGAAGGTTCGGCTGTGTTGCTCAGTTCAACGCTGTAGGGAGCCGAAGCGAGATCCGAGATATCGGCCAGCGCACCGGTTGCCATCCTCTTCTCAATACCGTTGCTGATGTCATATTGAAAAAAGCCCTGAACAACTCCGTAAAGTGTACTGCCCACAGCATACAGATCTCCGAAAGCATCGAAATACAAACCCTGCATCATGTGCCCCGGACCTGTCAGGCCGTAGGGTGTTACTGCATTATTGGAAGGATTGATACGCACAAGGCGGCTAAACTGCATATCGTACCCGTAAATCTGTCCGGTAGAGGGCTCTACAGCCAGATCGCTCAGGTGACCCACTCCTGAAATCGGTGTAACCGACACCCCGAACGCAGGGTCGGTCAGGTCAATGCGAACAAGCTGAACTACATTGCCCAGCACCGTGGAGCCAGCTGCCAGCAGATATCTTCCGTCGGGCGTGATGTCACCCGCCAGATAGCGCAGGTTGTTGTCGAGCCCGATCGCCCCCAGATCGGCAAACACGGCGCCCTGTCCAATCCGGTACAGGTGGTTGTCGCTCCGGCCGATCCCGTACAGAAAACGATCCGTCCGCCGAAACCCCACAGCATCCAGTCCGCCCGCCGGAAGTGACCCCACCGGAATGGTGGTCGAACTGTTATAGCCCGCCTGCACGGTGAATACATGCAGTTCATTGGTATTTTTTATCACAGCAAACACCTGTCCGGTGCTGCTGAACGGAACCTGTGCTGACACCCCTCCCGCGAGCACGCACGCGAGCAGGCACGCCCGCACGCGGACAAGAATGTACCTGATATGGCAAACTTCCGGTTCCATGCGGTAAAAATACCCATTTCCGGAATATCAGTGAAATTGTATCCGTACTTTTGGCCGTCTTTTCACAGAGCAACCTCTGACATGAGAACTTTCACGTTCATTTTTGCACTCGTCATCTGGTCATCCTGCCAGAATACGCCCGCCACACCACCCCTTTTTGTCGAAGTAAAACCCGAAGAATCCGGCTTTGACTTCATCAACCAGGTGGAAAACACCAAAGAATTCAATATTTTCAACTACCGCAATTTCTACAATGGCGGCGGAGCGGCTGTCGGTGACATCAACAACGACGGACTGCCGGATATTTACATGACCTCCAATCTGGGCGACAACAAGCTGTTCCTCAACAAGGGCAACTTCAAATTTGAGGATATCTCCGAAAGTGCCGGGGTAAAAGGCTCGAAATTCTGGAGTACAGGCGTAGTCATGGTGGATATCAACGCCGACGGTCTGCTTGATATTTATGTCTGCAATGCCGGCTACAAACCGGGTGAGAAACCGGAAAACGAACTGTTCATCAATAACGGCAACCTCACCTTCACCGAAAAAGCTGCCGAATACGGTCTGAATGAGGACGGCTACACCACACATGCCGCCTTTTTCGATTACGACCTCGACGGCGATCTCGACTGCTATATCCTGAACAACAGTTTTATGCCGGTGAATACGCTGAATTACAGCAATAACCGCGAACTGTACGCGGAAGATTGGCCGGTGAAGGACTTCCTCAAGGGCGGCGGCGACAAACTGCTCCGCAACGACAACGGGAAGTTTGTCAACGTGTCGAAACAGGCCGGCATCTACGGCAGCCTGATCGGGTTCGGACTGGGCGTAACCGTGGGCGACCTGAACGGCGACAACTGGCCCGATCTGTATATCTCAAACGACTTCTTTGAGCGCGACTACCTGTACATCAATCAAAAAAACGGCACTTTTAAAGAAGAAATTGAAAGCTGGGTGGAGCATCAGAGTCACGCCTCCATGGGCGCCGATATGGCCGATATCAATAACGACGGCTTCCCGGATATTTTTACCACGGAAATGCTCCCGTCGGATGAAACACGCCTGAAAACCACCACGCTTTTCGAAAACTACAATATCTATCAGCTGAAACTGGAACGCGGTTTTTACCACCAGTATATGCAGAACTGCCTGCAACTGAACAACAAAGACCGCACTTTCAGCGAAATCGCCTACTACGCCGGCGTGGCCGCCAGCGACTGGAGCTGGGGCGCACTTATGTTCGACGCCGATAACGATGGCTGGAGGGACATATACGTGTGTAACGGTATCTACAAGGATGTCATTGACCAGGATTTTATTGATTTCTTTGCCGATGAGGTCATTCAGAAGATGGCCATCACCGGACAGAAGGAGCAAATCAACGAGGTGATCTCCCGGATGCCCTCCAATCCCGTTAAAAACCGGGCTTTCCGGAACACAGGCAAGCTGCGTTTCGACGATGCCGGCGACTCCTGGGGCTTCACAACCCCCTCCTTTTCCAATGGAGCAGCCTATGGCGACCTCGATAACGACGGCGACCTCGATCTGGTGGTCAATAACGTCAATATGAAGGCGTTCCTGTACCGGAACCAGTCGGAAAAGCAGTCGCAAAACAAACACCTGACCGTCAGACTCAAAGGGAAAGATAAAAACACATTTGCCATCGGTGCCAAAGTAACCGCCTGGAAAGGAAATGAACAGCTCAATACGCAGGTAATACCCAGTCGCGGCTTCCAGTCATCGGTGGACTATCCGGTCATATTCGGCCTGGGCACTTCCGGCTCTGTGGACTCCCTGGTGGTAGTGTGGCCCGATCGCTCCAAGTCAGTGTTGAATGGACCGGTCAATGCCGGCGAGATCACGCTGGACTGGAAAGACGCAAGCATACCGGTGGCCGGCAATCAGTTCGAATACAAGCCCGTTCAGTCGGGCCTCGTTCAGGTAGAGCCAGCCCCCTTCAAAGCCATGAAAGAAGATGATTTCGTGGACTTTTATCCGGAAGGCCTCTCCTTCCGCATGATTTCCCGCGAAGGACCCAAACCGGCAGTCGGCGATGTGAACGGCGACGGCCTCGACGATGTGTTCGTGGGCGCACCCGCGGGCGAGACCGCCTGCCTGTATCTGCAGGCGTCCGACGGATCATTCAGACTGAGTCCGCAGACAGCCTTCGTCAAGGATTCAGCATTTGAGGATACCGCGGCCCTGCTGTTTGATGCCGATCTTGACAATGATCTCGATCTGTTCGTCGGATCAGGGGGTAACAAGGCCGAGCCCGGCTCTCACCTGCTGCTCGACAGGCTGTATTTCAACGACGGCAAGGGTAATTTCACCCTGTACCCCAAACCGCTGTCGCCCAACGGATTCAACACTGCCGTGGCCCTGCCGCTCGACTTCGACCACGATGGCGATACGGATATCTTCGTGGGAAGCCGCTCCACCTCCGGCTCGTACGGCGTACCACCGAGACATTTTCTTTATCAGAATAACGGGAAAGGCGAATTTCAGGACGTGGCCAAATCAAGAGCCGAAGACCTGAAACTGTACGGCATGATGACCGACGCCACCCTGGCAGATGTCATCCCTGGTGGCGACCCGGAAATCATCGTGACGGGCGAATGGGCGGCTCCTGCCGTTTTCCAGTGGATCGACGGAAAACTCACCCGCGTCAAGAGTAATCTGGACGAGTATACGGGCTGGTGGTATGCTGTGCGCAGCGCCGATCTCGACGGCGACGGTGATCAGGATCTGGTACTGGGAAACCGCGGTGAAAATTTCTACTTCTCCGGCAGCAAAGAGGCCCCGGCCAAAATCTGGATCTGGGATTTCGATAAAAACGGCACGGTGGAAAAAATCATGACCCGCAGTATAGACGGCCGCGACATGCCCGTTCCGCTTAAAAAAGACCTCACAGGACAACTTCCCATGCTGAAGAAAGACAACCTGAAGCATGTGGAATATGCCAAAAAATCCATTCAGGACCTGTTCCCCGAAAAACTGATCAGGGAGGCCATGATGCGCGAAGCGGCCTGGTTCAAATCGTGTGTGGCCATGAACAACGGAAACGGACAGTTCACCCTGACCGAACTGCCGGCAGAAGTGCAGTTCTCCAGCGTAAGCGCCATCTGGTGCGGCGATATCAATGCCGACAACCGCCCCGACCTCCTGCTGGCCGGCAATGATGCAGGATTCATGCCCCAGTTCTCCAAACTCGATGCCTCGTTCGGCCATACCCTGCTCAACAATGGAAATGGAAAATTTGAACGAATTGAAAACCGGCTCAGCGGTTTTTTTGTTCGTGGGGACGTAAAAGCGATTGTTCCGGTTACCGTTCGGGGCCGGTCAAAACTGCTGGTCACCATCAACGGGAAAACCCCGCAATTCGCAACGCTTGTCAAACCGCTACAGTAAGAACACATCCTCTGAAATGATCAAAAACTACCTTTCAGCACTCATACTGCTCCCGGTTCTCGCGTCATGTACGCAGGAAAAAAAAGAAGTCAGGTCTTTTGAGCTCCTGAACCACGAAAAAACCGGTCTCGACTTCAAGAATGTACTGAAACCGAGCCTGGCCATCAATGGCCTGAACTACATGTACTTCTACAACGGAGGAGGTGTGGCAGCTGCCGATTTTAACCAGGACGGACTGGCCGATCTCTATTTCACGTCCAATATGGGCGAAAACAAACTCTACATCAATGAAGGCAAAATGCATTTCAGGGATGTGACCACTCAGGCGGGCGTCGGCTGTCTGGAGGAAGTCATGGAAAACAGCGGTATGTCGTCCAAATGGTCGTGCGGCGCTTCCGTAGTGGATATCAATAACGACGGAATGCCCGATATCTATGTCAGCCAGGTGAGCAAATTTCTGAACCTGACCGGTAAAAACCACCTGTTCGTATGCCAGCGAATCGAAAACGGCGTGCCGGTGTTTGAAGACAAGGCGCAGGAATACGGGCTCGATCTCGAAGGGTTCTGTACTCAGGCCGCTTTCTTCGACTACGACCTCGATGGCGACCTCGACATGTACCAGCTCAAGCACTCGGTACATGCCAACGGTACCTTCGGACAAAAGAAAACGTTCGATGGTACCGAACACCCGCTCTCCGGCGACAAACTGCTTCGGAACGACGGAGGCAAATACACCGATGTGACCAAGTCCGCCGGTATCAACAGTACGGTGATAGGTTACGGCCTCGGCCTAGCCACCGGCGACGTGAACCTCGACGGATGGCCTGATATATACATCGGTAACGACTTCCACGAAAACGATTATCTGTATATCAATCAGGGCAATGGCACCTTCAAAGAGCAACTGACATCCGGTATCATGCACACCAGCCAGTTCTCCATGGGTGTTGATATCGCCGACATCAACAATGACGCGTGGAGCGAGATTATTTCGCTGGACATGCTGCCCGAAGACCCTTACATCCTGAAAAGTTCGCTCGGAGAAGACGACTACGGACTGTATAATTTCAAACTCACGTACGGTTACCACAACCAGTACGCCCGCAACACGCTGCAAAAGAACAACGGCGACCCACAGGGTGCTTTTGCATCACCTACTTTCAGTGAAGTGGGTATGTTCGCCGGCGTAAATGCCACCGACTGGTCGTGGGCAACACTGTTCATGGATTTCGACAACGATGGCAGAAAAGACCTGTTCATCAGCAACGGCATCGAACGCCGCATGAATGATATTGACTATGCCAACTTCAGGCTCAACGACAATATCCGCTTCAAGCAGGGCTCCAACAACCTGGAGGAAAAAGACCTGGTTGTAGTGGAGAAAATGCCGCAAATCAAACTTCCGAACAAGTTTTTCAGAAATACCGCTGACTTCAGGTTCGGCGATATGGAAAAGGAAATTGAAAATTCGCAAGAAAGCTACTCAAACGGAGCCGTTTACGCCGACCTCGACAACGATGGCGACCTCGACGTGGTGGTGAACAACCTGGAGGAGGAACCATACATCTATGCCAACCTGGAGAACGAACATACTTCCTCCGCCCATAGCTGGCTGTCCCTCGACTTGACCGGACCCGCAGGCAACCTGTCGGCCATCGGTACCAAAGCTGTCGTTTACAAAGACAGCCAAAAGCTGTATTTCGAGTACTTTCCGGTACGAGGTTATCAGTCGAGCAGCCTCACAAATCTGCACCTTGGTGTAGGCGACCCGGCCGGCGTTGACTCCATCGTGCTGATCTGGCCCGACAATACCTGCCAGAAACTTGCGCCCTACGGATACAACAGCACCATGAAGGTACAGTGGCAAAAAGGCCTGCCAAAGTTCGATTTCAACAAGCTGCGACCTGCTGCTCCTGCTTTCACGTTCAAAGATATCACTGACGAGAAGGGACTGGACTATCAGCACATCGAAAATCCGTTTGTGGAATTCAACCGCGAGGGACTCATCCCGCACATGGTGTCCAGAGAAGGCCCGGCGCTGGCAGTGGGTGATATCAATGGCGACGGACTGGAGGATATCTTCTTCGGTTCGTCCAAGAAAAACCCCAGTGCACTGTATCTGCAGCGCAGTAATGGCACTTTCAGCCGAAATACTCCGGAGGTCATCGCCGCCGACAGCATCTTTGAAGACGTAGATGCCATTATGACTGATCTGGAAAATGACGGTGATCTGGACCTCGTGGTGGCTGCCGGAGGAAACGAGTTCCGCGACAAGAACGATCCCATGCGCCAGCGCGCGTACGTGAACGACGGGAAAGGCAACTTCACCCGAATGTTCTTCGACGGACTGTATATGACTGCTTCCTGTGTGCTGGCAGCAGACATCAACAAGGATGGCCTCAACGATCTTTTCTTCGGAGGCCGTGCAGTGCCGTGGAACTACGGTATCACCCCCGAGTCGTACCTGCTGCTGAACAAGGGAGGCGGGCAATTTGAAAATGTCACGGATCAAATCGGAGGTGGTATGGGCAAGGCAGGTATAGTCAAAAACGGCACCTGGACTGACATAGATGCCGACGGCGACAGTGATTTGCTGCTCGCGCTCGAATGGGGAGCTCCCACCATCTACCTCAATGAAAACGGCCGGTTCAAAGGCCGCGTACTCAACGATATGACCGGCTGGTGGAATTTCCTGCTGCCCTGTGACTTTGACGGAGACGGAGATATGGATATACTGGCAGGAAATACCGGAGAAAACAGCAAACTGAGGCCAACCTCGCAGGAGCCTGTGCGCCTGTATGTAAATGACTTCGACGACAACCAGCAGATCGAACAGGTTCTCTCCTATTATGTGAAAGGCAGAGAGGTGGCATTCAACAATTATGACGAAATCATGAAACAGCTGCCGGTACTCAAGAAAAAGTACCTGATGGCCAAAAATTTCGCCAAGGCATCGCTCGCAGACATATTCGGCACAGACAAATTGTCGAAATCCATACGCCTGGAAGCCAATACCTTCCAGAGTATGTACTTCGAGAATGTCGGCGGACTGAATTTCCAGCCGCACCGCCTGCCCGATGAACTTCAGTACAGCCCGGTAAAATCAGCCCTTGTCAGCGACGTGAACGGCGATGGCAAACCGGAAGTGATTGTGGGTTCCAACTGGTACGACTGCAACATCGAAATGGGGCGCTACGATGCCAGCTACGGGAACGTACTGACCATTGGTCCCGGCGGACAGATGCAGGTGAGTACACTCGGGAATCTGCGGATCAAGGGTGAAGTCAGGAGAATCGAGCCCGTAAAAACCGGCGGAAAAACAGTGTTCATCCTGGCCAGAAACGACAGCAAGGCACTGTTATTACAGCCTGACATACAATAATCCGCACCTTCATCGTTGTAAATGACATCATTGCCCGCCCGACAGGGGCGGTTCCAAACGAATCACCAAACTGTTATCTATGAAAATGAAGAAAATTCTGCCCTTGTTCATGATGGTCGCAGTCGGACTGACGTCCTGTGTAACCAAAAAGAAGTACGTTGACCTCCAGAGTCAGCTCAGCAACACCAAACTGGAGCTCGAAGTAGCCAACAAGGATCTCGGCAAATGCGGCAAAAGCCTGAACGAGTACATGAACAAACTGGCGCTCTGCGAGCAGGACAAGGCCAATGCACAAACTGAAAGCCGCCTGCGAGCGGAACAGATTGACTTCCTGAAGACACAGCTGAGCGATTGCCAGAATACCCGCGATAAACAGCTTTCCCAGGCAGAAGACCTCACACGCCTCAACAAAACTGCATCAGAAAATATCCGGGAAACACTCTCTCAACTCGAGAAGAAGGACAAATATATCCATTACCTGCAGAACGCCAAGACAAGGGCCGACTCCATCAATCTGGCGCTGGCGGTCAATCTGACAACCATGCTGCGCGATGGCATCGCTGACAAGGATGTGGAGGTGAAGGTGGACAAGACGGTCGTGTTTGTCAACCTGTCTGATAAAATGCTGTACGAAAGCGGCAGCGCCAACCTGACATCCCGCGCGCAGGAGGTACTCGGCAAAATTGCACAGATTGTACAGTCGCGCCCCGAACTGGAAGTCATGGTGGAGGGTTATACCGACAATGTACCCATCAAAAATGCCTGCATGGAAGACAACTGGGATTTGAGCGTGAAGCGCGCTACTTCTGTCGTTCGCGCACTGCAGTCTCAGTATAAAGTGGATCCGAACCGCCTGATTGCCGCCGGCCGCGGCGAATGGAACGCACTGGCTGCCAATGATACCGAGGAAGGCCGCAGCATCAATCGCCGTACGCGTATCATCATTCTGCCGAAACTCGACCAGTTCTATGATCTGCTCGATCCCGGCAAGGCTCCCAAAAAGTAACCGGGCTGTACCCTACTTGAGAAATCGCTGATCTGTAAGCGCTTCCAGAAACGCTTTCAGATCAGATTTCTCCTGTGGTGTCAGGTTTAGCGGACGGACCAGTGTATCGCGATTGATGCTGCCCGTCACAAACTTGTCGGGCTGATCGTAAAATTCAATCACCTCGTCCAGGGTTTTAAACATGCCGTTGTGCATGTAAGGAGCCGTGACAGCCACATTCCTGAGTCCGGGAACCTTGAATTTCCCCAGATCTGTGCTGTCTTTTGTTATCTCGAATCTCCCGCTGTCGGCAAACTTTCCCTTTCCGGTATAAAGACCCACGTTCCTGAATTCGTCGCCGGTGAAATCGGGCGAGAAGTGGCAGTCGAAGCACTTTCCCTTGTTCATGAATATATCGCGGCCGCGCACGGCCGTTTCGCCCATCGGGTTTGGGCCGTCGTTCATCCAGCGGTCGAAGGCGGTATTGCCCGTTTCGAGCGTTCTGACAAAAGCAGCCAGTACTTCACCGAGTTTTTCCGGAGTAGCCGAGGTGCCGTACAGTTGCCGGAAGGCATAATCGTATCCCGCGTGATTTTTCAGTCGCAGGGCTACCACAGGGAGCGGGGCGTGCATCTCCAGCGAATCCTGGATGGGCATCAGCGCCTGCTGCTCGAGGGAGGCCGCGCGACCATCAAAAAAGAAGTACGGACGGGCACTCATATTCGTGATACCGGGGGAGTTGCGGCGACCGGTTTTGCCTCCTACACCCTTGCTGAAGGTGGCTGTATCGCAGAAAGCAAAGGCAGGTATGTGGCAGGATGCACAACTGACAGTACTGTCGAGTGACAATATCGGGTCGTTAAAAAGCTGCTCGCCCAGTTTCTCGGGGGTAACCGGATCGGGCAATTGAAAGGCCAGGCAGCAAATGGCAAACAATGAAAATACTACCCATTTCATGGCACAAAGGTACCACCTCCCGATCGGTTTGTCAATTACATTTTGCTTAGAAGTATGAATTTCCCGTTCACAATTTTATAGGAACGATCATATACATTCAGCACGTCCCCTTCCTTCATTTTGGCCAGTCGGGTGATATCCTGATCTATGGTGTGCAGGGTGCCGCCGGTTTTCCAGGCGATGTAGATATGTGCCGGATTGATGGTCTTTGTAGCGCCGCAAACAATCACATGAACGGGCTTTTTAACTTGTGTGAGCAGGTCCAGATCGCGCGGAGTGGCGTAATTGTCGGAAATCAGGACGATATCCTCGCAATCAGGACAGGCCTTCATGCCCTCCAGCACGGCCTCTATGTCGTTCTCGGGCCTGTCGCCACCCGTCCCGCCGCCGATAGCTTCCACCATGGTTTCTTCCAGTACCTTCTCGGTGGTGGGCTTGACGTGATACAATCCGCCGGTAGAGCCCACTTCCTTTTCATAGTCCTCCTTGCCGGCACCGTCGTTAAAAAAAACAAAGTGCAGGGTGTTGTCCATATTGACCTTGAGCGCATTCCAGAGCAAGAGATTGGCGATATAGGGCAGCATACTGCCCGTCACATCCTCCACCACCAGCATTTTTTTCCAGTGTTTGTTTCGGTCGAGCACAGCAGACACCGTAGAGTCTGTATTTACACCTTTGCAATCTTTGGTGACATAGGCCTTGAGCCACTCGGGCTCAACGATTTTACTTCCCGTTTCATCAATAAAAAAGTGAATTCTCATCAGAAATTCCACATCCTGACGCCCCTTCAGCCAGGGTTTTGACTTGCCGAGTATAGCACGGATATGGTTATTGTGTGCCTCGGAGGCACCTCCGGTTATTTCCAGATTTCTGAATTTGCCGGTTGTTGAATCAATGGAGAATCCGATCACGGCATATACGCTCCCCGAGGCTTCAGATTTGATTCGGTCAGCCGGGAAGCGAATGGTGGCTGACAGCCACTTGAACAGTTCCGTATTTCCACCCGGATAGGCCGGCGCACCAACAGGCGGTTTCCGGCGGGCACACTCGATAAGCTCCTCCAGATCGGCCCTGATGACCGATTTCTTTTCTTCATCCACCGGCGATTCGTAACTGATCACAAATCCGTGAAACAGCTGTCGCGCGCCGGCAGGTGTCACAGCGTCCGTTTGTACCAGAATATTCCATTGAACATCCGGACTGGTGAGCAGTTCGGGGTCGAGTTTCACCAGGGCCTCAAACCGCGCGCGATCGAGTTCCTTCTGTCCCGGCTGCGAACGGGTGTACTGCGAATATATGTAGGTGACCGAGATCTTCCGGAAAGACTGAATCGTTTTGTATTCGTATTTGTTGAGCACGCGCGCACTCCCGTACGGGAAGCGAATGGCCAGTTGGTTGAACCCGAAACCGGAAGTATCGAACCGGCTGATTTCCTGATGGGGTTTGGATAGAATACTGTCCAGCGATACATCTGACTGCGCACGTGCGATGAACAGGAAAGAAAAAAACAATGAGATTGTTACATACAGTTTCATCTGCCGGAATGGAGTGTTTTTTCACTAAATATGATCGTAAAACAGTTATTTTTAAAATATATTGCAGGAGATCCTCAAACTTTGAACATAAATATTGAATGATATTCCCGCAAAGTGTATAAATTTGACCTTGCGTTTAGTTTTCGCAATATATTTCGCCTGAATTTAACCTGATCTGTAACGACCCGGCTAATTGTACCACGGACGAGTTGTTACACTGATTTAATCCAGACCCAACAAAGTTGCAGCATTTCAGTCTTTTCAATTTTTCATGCGGATGAAAAAACTCTACACAAACTACTCATTCTTCTGCTCTTTTCTCTCTCTGATGCTCTTTTCCTCGACCGGAGCATGGGCAAAAAACGGTGAACCGGCCACCACAACCAATCCGGACTCGCTGGCGAAAGCCAATGAAATGGGCCACCTCAAATGTATTGTGGAACCGGATACCAACTGCGTCACCCGGCAAATAACGCTGGAAGCGTGGATTGAATACACATTCACCGGGGTAAAGCAGGCGGTTACCGTTCCGTGGAATACAGGTCAGGTGGCACACAAAATCATCGTAACCCCTCCGGGTTACTGGTCCTGGGACGTAACCAATATTGGCTGTGAGTCAACACACTGGAACAACTTCATTGATCTGCCCAATTCATTCTTCGGGGGCGGACTTGAAATTCAGGGACCTCCGGCTATCTGTCCCTTCGAAGAGGTACAGTTGTCGGTATTCACAAACGGCTACGAGCAATTTTCCTTTTTCGAGTGGACCCCCGCTTTCGACGATTTCTCCCCAATCACAATCAGCGGACCCGGGACTTATACACTTGTTGTGGAGGACGCCTATGGCTGTCCATTCACCGATCAGGTATTTATCCCCCAGATCCCGCCTTTCGTACCTCAAATTACCGGACCTACCAGAATGTGCCCGGAAGGAGATACGGTAACGCTGGTCGTTCAGGGCCCATATACCAACCACACGTGGAACAGTGGCGATCTCGGAAACCCGCTGACTGTTACCGGACCGGGTGTTTACGAGGTTACTGCTACTGATGCAAATGGTTGCACTGGCGTGGGCTACTACGGCGTGGAATCTGCCGGAGTTGATCCGTTCTCAATATCTGTAACCAGCCCTTCCCTGTGCCCCGGACAACTCGACACGCTGCGTGTTGTAGGCGGCTTTTCCCAGTATGTGTGGTCCAACGGCACCACCGGAATAACGAATATCGTCAATCAGGCGGGTACCTATATTGTCACGGTGACCAATATCTTTGGATGTTCGGGCACGTCCAGTGTTACCGTAAATCCGCTTTTCCCTCCCAATATAGCTATTTCGAGTACGCCGCTGTGTCCGGGGGGGACTGCCACGCTGTCGGTCTCAAACGGGCCATTTGTCAACTATCAATGGTCAACCAGTCAGACGTCCTCTTCTATCTCGATCAGTAATACAGGCACATACTCTGTCTCCGTAAGTGGAGGCGGTATATGCCCGACTACCACGCAAACGGTCGTTAATCTGGCTGATATACCTATAACCACGATTGCGGATCCGGCGTTGCTGACCTGTACGGTCCAGTCAGACACGCTCGATGCCAGTGCCTCCTCAAACGGATCCAACTTTCCGTTTGTATGGTCAACCATTGGAGGACACTTTGTTTCGGGCGACTCCACGCTCACTCCGCTGGTTGATTCTGCCGGAACGTATATCCTCACGATTACCAACCTGGCTACCGGTTGTATCACCCGGGATACAGTGGTGGTAAATCAGAATGTAACCCCGCCGGGTGCCAATCCGGGCCCGCCGGCAACGCTTACCTGTGTGAATACCACGCTCTTCCTGGGGCCGGTACCTGCGCCGTCTGATTCCACACTGCAGCCGGTATGGACAACCCAGGGCGGTCACTTTATCGCCGGCGACTCTACTTGGGCGCCTCATATTGACCAGCCCGGCGTCTACCTGCTTACTGTTACGAGCAGCGTAAATCAGTGCACCAGCACCGC